>CAZFXW010000008.1:0-17102 GCA_964523385.1 uncultured Peptoniphilaceae bacterium
AATTGTTGACGAAGCTACCATGAATATGAAAGTTGAACAAATCATGGAGTTTATGTAATATATAGAATTGCGAGCTAAGGAAGATCTTATTTTTTATAGAATAAGAAAATCCAACACCAGCAAAAAGTAGATAAAGGTAATTGGTATTTAATAAAAAAGATAATTTAATGGAGATAGAATTATCTTAATTTAGAAAACTCAATCAGGCCAGGAAGCTCTAAAATAAATCACTTTAAGCTTCTTCCCATAGAGCTTCTTTGGCTATTGTAAAAATGCTATTTAATTTCTGTAAATATAATCCTATAGGTTAAAGTTATTTAATAGAAGGTAAGTTATTAACGAGAAGAAGAATAGTAACAAAAAGAACATTGGTTCTAATGCTGGTCTTATGTATACTCTTTACCACAATAGTCAGCTTGGGAGAATTACCAACAGAAGATAGGCTGAATCCAGAAATCAAGAGCTATCTTAAAACTCTAGATTTTGTAGAAAATATTTATATTATTGGTGGGTTAAATGCGGTTTCTGAAAAGGTTAAAAAAGCTTAAGGAAATATTTCCCGTTAATTAGAAATAAAGAGACTCTTGAATCTTTTCTCCTATTAAATAAAAAGACCGTCTAAAACAGCTGAGAATTCGATCCAGTAGAAGAGTTTCAGTTATTAGGTAAAAGCCTAAGTATGATTGTTAGCAAGTATATGCTATATAGCAAGAGTCTCTTTATTTAAGGGAATCTGAGACTAAAGGGATAATCTTTCATTTTGAATAATAGAAGATTCTAATATCTAGGGTGTGGACAAAGTTGAGGAAGTGGATAAAGTGGAGAAAACAGAAGTTGCCTTCACTACTGGAGAAGTTGAAATTACCCTTCCTGACAAGTGGAAGGTTCCTGGAGCCAATGAAACTATGGATGGATATATTGATAAGGAAGCGCGGACAGACATGATTCAGGTTGTTAAGAATATGAAAGAAGAACTGGACATCTTCGACAAGCCTTCCATTCAAATAAATTATTATAATAAATCTACTGAGATGAGTAAAGCAAATAAAGCATACTATAAAGAAGCTGAAAATATCGAGCCAATCCAGCTGGCCAACTACACTTGGAATGGTTATCAAGCTGATTCCCTAGGACCACCTTTAGCATTATTGTTTGCCAATGCAAATAAAGCAGAAGATGATCAGTTTCAGGTAGTGATTTGTATGAATACAGGGGGAAAAGGTGCTGAAAGCATAAGTGTGAAAGATGAAGATGTACTGGCAATTATTTCAAGTATAAAGCCAGTTAATAGAATAGGAAATTTGTAATATAATCAGGAAGCCACTGCTATGGAAGTTCAGTAGAAGCTGCTAAAAGCTTAATTGACATAGGTGTGTTTGAAATTTTTTAGATGTCATGACAGAATCTATAGATAGTGGGCGTTAATAATATTTAAAAGTTGTATGCAAATAAAGGTAAATCAAAATTCTAAAGTAAAATTAAAGGGGCTAATCTAATAGCCCCTGAGGATGTAGACAAACCTAGATTTAGAGCCTCACGAGAATGACATTCCTTAGCCAAGTGGCCGTGAGCGGTCATTCGAGGGAGGCTCCAAATCATGATTTCAATATATTAGGATTTTGTTAACCTTTTGAGAGGCTAATCTAATAGGCGCTTTTTTTATCTTAATATTCTTACTGCATTTAATATACAGACTAAGGCTACACCTACGTCAGCAATGACGGCTAGCCACATATTGGCGTAGCCTAGAGCACCCAGTATTAGGACGGCGAATTTTATAAAGAGGGCAATAAAGATGTTCTGGTAGATTATCCTCATAGACCTATGAGCCAACCTAACGAGGATTGGAAGTCTAGATAGGTCATCTTTCATTATAACTACATCTGCCGCTTCAATAGCTGCATCTGAACCTACGCCGCCCATTGCAATACCGATATCTGCTAGCATTAGGACCGGAGCATCGTTTATACCGTCACCAACATAGGCAACTTCTCCATCTTTTTCTTTTAAGATTTTTTCCATAGCAGCTACCTTATCCTGAGGTAAAAGGCTACCTCTAGCATCTTCGATAGAAAGTTCCTTAGCTACCTCAGCTACAATCCTATCACCATCTCCAGATAAAAGGCTAAAGGATTGGACTCCTTCTAATCTCAGCTCTTCTAGAGATTGGAGGGCGTTAGCCTTGGTAGAGTCAGAAATTAGGATAGAACCTATAAACTTTTGGTTCTTGGCCAGGTAAACTATGGTTCCTGGTCTAAGTTCTTCAGTAAAATCTATTCCATACTTGTCCATCATCTTCTTGTTACCCGCTAGGATAGTATCAGTTCCATCCTTAGCCACAATTCCCATGCCAGTTATATCTTCAATTGAGTCTGGGTGGCTTATGTCTTTGCCATATTTTTCCACGATAGATATGCCTATTGGATGGGAGGCCATAGACTCGGCTTTGGCAGCCAGTTCTAAAAGCTCATCCTGGGAAACTCCAGGGGCTGGGTCTATGGAGTTTACAGAAAACTTACCATAGGTCAATGTACCAGTTTTATCGAAGACAAATTTTTTTATCTTAGAGGCCTTTTCCACAAAGTTACCTCCCTTAATTAGGATGCCTTCTTTGCTGGCCTTGCCTAAGGCTGAGAAAAAGCCTAGGGGTATGGAAACCATTAATGCACAGGGACAAGAAGCTACTAGAAAAACTAGGGATCTGTAAATCCACTTGCTAAATTCCTGGCCTAAAACCAAAGGTGGTAGTAGGGCCAGCAAAACCGCCAGGATAACAACCGTCGGCGTATAATATCTAGCAAACCTGGTTATAAACTGCTCTGTAACAGCCTTTCTGGTGCTAGACTCCTCCATAAGCTGGAGGATTTTTGCAACGGCAGAATCTTCATAGGGTTTTTCTACAACCATCTCAAAACTAGAGCTCAGGTTAATAGAGCCAGAGAGTACTTCAGAGCCCTGGGAGACATCTACGGGTAGACTCTCTCCTGTTAGGGCAGAACTATCTAAGCTAGAAGATCCTTTGCTGATTCTTCCGTCCACTGGAATTTTCTCTCCTGGTCTGACCTGAAGTATATCTCCAATTATAGCTTGACTCGGATCAATATCCTTAACCTGGCTATCTTCTTGGATTAGATGGGCTACCTCGGCCTGAATATTCATAAGTCCGGCTATTGAGGCCCTAGACCTATCTACAGCCAGATCTTGAAGGAGCTCTCCTACCGAGTAGAAAATCATAACAGCAACAGCCTCAGAGGGATCGCCGATGGCTATGGCCCCTAGGGAGGCAAGGGACATAAGAAACTGCTCGTCAGTCCACTGGCCGCGTTTAATGTTGTTAAAAGCTGTAAGTAAAACCCTATGCCCAACTAGGAGATAGGCTACTATCAGGACAGCAAATTTAACCTGATCCCTAAGAAGAAAGGATAGGCCAAAAAGGGCTCCTGATATAAGGATAATGGCGAGATCTTTTTTTAAGTCCTCCCCTTCGTCATCTTCTTCTTGGTCCAAAATTAGATAGGCTTCAGGCTCAACTAAGACAAAGGCTTGGTTTATTTTATCTAAGAGCTTTGGGTCCATAGCTTTTTCTGTAGTTATTTGGACCTTGCTGGTGGCGAAGTTGATGTTGATATCTTCTACGCCGTCGATAGAGGCGACCTGCCTCTCAATCTTTTCAGCACAGCTAGCTCAGCCAAGGCCTGAGACTTGATAGCTGTATTTGTGGCCTTTTACCGGTTCAACTAATCTTCCATCCTCATCTACTTGCTGAATCGATTTTTGAACCTGTTCTAAGAGTTCAGGTTCATAATCTTTTGCCTCTAAATAAAGGCTAGAGTTGGCAAAGTTTATACTAGCCCGTTCAACAGAGGGTAGCTGATTTATCAGTTCTTCAATTTTAGCTGCGCAGGAGGCACAGCTTAGGTTTTCTATAATATATTTTTTCATAATATCCTCCTCATATGAATGAGTGTTCATATGTATTTTATAGTTATTTTTATAAAGTGTCAATAATATATTATATATTCTCAATCTATAAGAAAGTTTATCTGAATGTGATAAAATACAAGCTATCGGTGTAGACAGATTAGGCTTTGATTTTGACTAGTAGGTGAGGTAGGTAATGAATTATAAAATATATTTAGATAAAAATTGGCCCCAATATATAAAAGAGTTTAGCTTAGAACTGGCTCAAGTTCTTGCTTTAGTAAATGTAGACTTAGATTTTCCATTAATTGATGATGAGAAAACAGAAGGATATGAGTATTTATATCTTACACCAGGAGAGTATAAGGTAGAGGGTGGAAAAATAAGTCTGGAAAAGGGAGATAGGGATGAGTTTATTCAAGTTCTAGAGGAAGTTTTCGGCTTCGCTCAAAAAGAATTGGATGTTAAAGAAAAAAGTCCTAACTCTGTTAGACTGGAAGATTTATATGGACCGGGTAATTTAAAAAACAGAGATAGGAATGGGCTTTTGCAAGGAGCCAACTTTGGACTTTCATTAGATAGCTTTGATGGAGAGTTTTTAAAGGCAGGTTCTTCGATTATTGGAAGGATTGCCATAGACCTCGAGTCTATTTCTTACCCTTTTTTAAAAGATGATGGAATTATAAGGCTTCAAAGGGGAGAAAACTATATTGTCTATGAACAGGACGCTTTAAAGATATCCTTTGAAAATCTGGAAGAATTTTATTCTATTTGCTGTTTAGAGGATATTTCAAAAATTACTGAGTTCTTTGAAAAATCAGTAAGAGCTGAAAATAGAGAAGGACAGCTGGCTCAGGCCTTAGCCAACAAGGATAGGGACTATTTTATTGACGCATTCTCCAAAGAAAAATCTAAGGAAATTTCTAAAAAGCTAGGTTTTAATATTAAGAGCTACAAGGACAAGTCTTTAATTTTAGAAGGGGAAGAGGAATTTCAATGGGAAGGGGAAATTTTAAAGGAGCTTTTTAAGAGGGAGCTAAATTCTCTGGAAGATGGGATGGAGGTTATTTGTTCTATTGATGAAAATTTTCAAACTAGAAAAGAATTGGAGAGAGAACTTAAGTCCCTATTAGTAGCAAAGAAAAAGAATGTTAAAGTTAGAATTTATGATAGTTTTAAGGAAGGTTTTTCCTGGATTAGTGAAGACATACTTCCTTTGTTAAAGAAAAGGCCCTTTGACTCAATTGAAATTGGATACACTAGCTTTCAAAGGGATAAAAATGAAAAGTGGATAGACGGTCCCGGGGCAGTACCTATCTACGAAAGTTTAAAGGATATGGATGAAAATAGGTGGCTAGATCTTCCTATTAGGCTTCTTCAGGAGCTTTATCCAATTGATGATCTTATAGAAAAAGAGACAGGGGTTTCTAGAGATAAAGTTGAGTTTAAGCACATAGAAGGGGAAGGCTTTTTATACAAAGTCACCGTTAATTATAAAGATGGCGTTGCAGAGTATACCCACGTGCCTGTTTTTACAGAAAGAGATTATATAGAAGGCTTTGAAAATACTGGCAAAGTCCATCCAGCTACCGCCTATATAAAAATTTTTAAAAATGGCAGTTTATATAAGTATCATACCTTTAAAACCGACCAGGAGAGAATTTGGGATTATTACCAAAGGACAATTTTACCAGCTAGCCTAATTGGCAAAAGTGAACCTATATTTTCCCAGTTGGAAATGAAAATAGATCTCTCTGGGTCAGATTATTCCTTAGGGATTAGGGAGGACAGGGTTTCTAGTTTAGATGCTTTTCATGAAGACCTATACTTCGTTGGTTTAGATTATTATAAATTGGTTGGAGAAAAGATAAGGGCAAAGGCCTACAGCTCACCGGGATTGATTCTTCCAATTATTCATAAAGCTAAAACCAATCCAAAAATTTCATGGAAAGTCTATGGAAGTCTAGGCACAGAGGCTTTTTATTTGGAAGAGGGAGAGAAGAAGAAGCTAGAAAGCTCTTATAGTATTGTACTAGATAAAATCACTCCAAAGGCTTTAGAGTATAGTACAGATTTCCCTTATATCGAAGAACTAGCAGAAATAATCGAAAAGGATTTTTGGAGCTTAGATAATTTAATTAATATTGAAAGAATAAGGATAAATGACAGGGAAATAAATGTAAAGAGAAGAAAAAAAGAAAATTCTCTAAAAGATTATATACCTAAAGCTGAGATTTACGACCATCTTATGTATATGGAAGATATTGATTTTTTAGAAAAGGTGGAAGGCCTAGAAATAGAGGAAAAAAGCATTTCCTATTCAGGAAGGGAGATTCACTCTATTCACCTTGAAAGAGGAAATAAAAATTTCACCACCAGCTATAAGGAGTCTAACCAAAGGCCAAGTCTTTATATCAACTCAAGACACCATGCCAATGAAGTTAGCGCTAGTAATTCTAGTTTTCAGCTAGTTAAAAGTGTAGCTGGGTCTAGGCTTTTAGAAAAAGTAAATATAGTAATAGTGCCAATGGCTAACCCAGATGGGGCGGATATCCACTATCAGCTTCAGGAGGACCATCCTACTTGGATTTTCCATGTGGCTAGATTTAACGCTTTAGGTAGGGAGTTTAGTTTAGATTATTTTGATGAGAATACTATTCACACAGAGGCAAGAGTATTACCAAAGATTTATCACGAGTATTTACCAGATGTATACGTAGATGATCATGGAGTGCCAAGCCATGAATGGGTTCAGCAGTTTTCTGGATATACATCCCCAGCCTATAGGGGATTTTGGTTGCCAAGATCTCTGCTGTATGGATACTTTTGGTATCCTAAGGGAGAAGGTTATAGGGAAAATATTGACTACTCTAAGGCCATTGAAGATGTGGTGGCGGAGAGAATCAGAGATAATGTGGATTATAAGAAATTAAATGAAGATTTACGAAATAGATTTGAAAAATATGCTCATAGCTTAATGCCTAACACCTTTCCAGCAGATTATTACAAGGATTTGATATTTTACTGGATTGGCTTTGAAGAAGATGAGAGCCATAGGTATTTATCTGTTAGATTTCCTGAAATTGTAAAGGTAGGCTTTACTTCAGAAGTTAGTGACGAGACTGCCACAGGAAGGCATTTAGATAGATGTGTTGATGCTCACCTTCAGCAAAATTTAGCCATAATTGAAAGGATTGCTGAAGCTGACATAAAATTTGATAGAAACTATCAAAAATTGGAAAATAGCATAAGAATTAGGAACAAAAGAAGGAGAAAAATATGATTAAATTAATCGGCATACTAATATTAATCGTTGGTTTTGCTTTAAAGTGGAACTCAATACTGATTATTTTTACTGCCATGATAGCCACTGCACTGGCAGGAGGCATGAGCCCAGCGGCTTTTCTAGAAACCTTAGGCTCTAGCTTTGTGGCTAACAGGTCTATGATGATTTTTGTAATAATAATGTTTGTAACAGGGACCCTAGAGAGGAATGGACTTAGAGAGTCGGCGGCTATGCTAATCGGAGGGTTAAAGGGTGCTACAGCAGGCTTGGTTATTGCTGCTTATGGAATTATGAGAGTAATCTTTGCTGCCTTTAACGCTAGCTTTGGTGGGGTAGCTGGATTTGTAAGACCGGTAGTTCTTCCGATGGCAGAAGGGGCAGTTGTTGCAAAACATGGCGAGATAAAGGAAAAGCACTTAGATGAAATTAAAGGTATGAGCTCAGGTATGGAAAATATTACCTGGTTCTTTGGTCAAGTGCTTTTCGTCGGAGGGGCTGGAGGACTTTTAGTCCAAGGTACTCTTAGGGACTTAGGCTATGAGGTTTCCCTTGTTGACTTGGCAAAGGTTCAAATCCCGGTAGCCCTATGGGCCACTTTAATAGCTTGTATCTACTATGTTCTGAAGAACAGAAAATTGGAAAAACTTTACTAGGAGGTAGCCATGGAATTTTTTACAAGTACAGATGTGACCACAGGTCAAAAACTTTTAGAGATATTGTTTATCTTTATCGGGTTTCTTCTAATAAATACAGGAGTTAGAAACTTTCTAGATGAAGAAAATCCTAATAAGCTAGGAACAGGAATTTTCTGGGGTGTTCTAGGGATAATAGTTGCCTTTGGTAGATGGATTCCACCGGTGGTTGTAGGTGGATTGGTTATTTTGACTGCCATACCACCGATTTTAAACAAGGTAAGCCCTGGAAAGAAGGAAGATGTGCCAGAGGAATACTCAGAAGCTATGAGTGAAAAAATTGGCTATAAAATATTTGTTCCAGCAATAATTATTGGACTTACAGCCCTAGGCTTTGCACTACTTACTGAGTTAGGAGCCCTAGTAGGTGTGGGAGTGGGAGTTATTTTATCAGCCCTAATCCTTAAAGCCTTAAACGGACAAAATAAGGTGTCTACTTTCTTACAGGACAATAAAAGGCTGCTAGATCAAGTAGGTCCCCTGTGTATGATGCCAATGTTCTTGGCTAGCCTAGGAGCGGTCTTTACTGCAGCTGGTGTGGGAGAAGTGGTGGCAGAGATAGTAGGAAAGGTAATACCCCAAGGTAATGTAACACTGGGCATTATTGTTTTTGCCCTAGGAATGGCACTGTTTACAATAATTATGGGAAATGCCTTTGCAGCTATTACGGTAATGACCGTTGGAATTGGAGCACCCTTTGTTTTAGCCTATGGGGCTGATCCAGTGGTAATTGGCTCTCTTGCATTGACCTGTGGTTATTGTGGAACTCTTGTGACTCCGATGGCAGCTAACTTTAACATTGTGCCAGTGGCCGTGCTAGAAATGAATGATGACTATGGAGTAATTAAAAACCAAGTATTGCCAGCGATATTAATTTTAATATTCCAAATTATCTATATGATTCTCTTTAGTTAGGAGGAAATATGAAAATATTATTAACAGGATTTGATCCCTTTGGAGGAGAAAGCGTTAACCCAGCCTTAGAGGCGGTAAAGGCTGTAGGTCAAGTGGACGGTGCTCAAATATATAAGTTGGAAATTCCAACGGTTTTCAAAAAAGGCCCAGAGGCAATTTTCAATGAAATCGAGAGAATTAAACCTGACGTGGTTCTTTCTATTGGGCAGGCAGGAGGAAGAAGTGGGATAACCGTAGAATATGTTGGCATTAACTGTGTAGATGCTAGGATTGAAGACAATGAAGGAAACCAGCCAAAGGATGAGAGAATCTATCCTGATGGTCCAGATGCTTATTTTTCAACCCTTCCAGTACAAAAGATAGTAGCCGACATAAAAGAAGCTGGGATTCCTGCCTTTGTATCCTATACAGCAGGAAGCTTTGTCTGTAATGACGTTCTATACAGCGTAAGCCATTATATTAGTGAAAATGCTAAGAAGATTAAGAGCGGATTTATCCATGTCCCCTTTGTTCCAGAACAAACAGTGAACAAGCCCCTAGGCACACCGTCTATGGATGTGGATGACATAAGGAAGGCCATCGAGCTGGCTATAGAAACTATAGTTAAAGAAGGATAGTAAAAAAGAGGTGAAAAAGGCCTCTATAAGTGCAGACAGACATAGATTTCGAGCCTCCCTCCAATGGCCGCTCACGGCCGCTTGGCCAGGAAATGCCATTCTCGTGAGGGCTCCAAATCATAATTTCTATTATTTAGGATTTTGTCAACTTTCTCAGAGGCCGATAGGCCTCTTTTTAATTGCTAGAATTAGGGATATGGTTTTATTAAAACATTCTTAATCAGGGGCAGTCGATTCCTAGCAAGCCCTGATAAAGAGAGGTTGGGAATCTTTCCATAAGACCTAGTTAAAATGTCAATATATAAATAATTTTAACTAAAAATTAGAGAACCGTCCCCTGATTTTTTAATTTACCTTGTTTTGGATGATGCCTTGGGTGAATTTTTTTAGATTTTCTGAGGCCGTGTCCATAATATTTTGAACTGATGTTTGGGAGAGCCAGGCCATATGGGGTGTTATAATAATGTTGTCTGCCTTTAGGAGGGGGTTGTCTGGGAGGATTGGCTCCACGCTTGCTACATCTACAGCAGCTCCTGACAATTTTCCTGAATTGAGGGCCTGGGCCAGGGCTTCTTCGTCGACCAGGCCACCTCTGGCCGTGTTGACCAGGTAGGCTCCGTCTTTCATTTTGCCTATAAAGTCTGAGTTGACCATTTTTTCATTTTCATGGGTTAGATTACAGTTAAGGCTGATAAAGTCGGATTTTTCCAAGAGCTCATCTAGACCAACGTGGTGAACTCCATCTTCAACTCTGTAATTACCATCCCTTTCTAAGGCGTATATAGTCATCTTAAAGGCCTTGGCGATTTCTCCTACTCGATGGCCAATCCGGCCATAGCCTATTATGCCTAGGTTTTTTCCTGTCACGTCGTATTGGGGAGTAAGGGAGTAGGAAAAGATGTTTTTCCTGCCCCAGTCTCCGGCCTTAACCGACTGGCTGTGGTATTCAAATCTCTTGGCTCCTGCTAACATCAGGCCTATGGTATATTCGGCTACTGTGTCAGTGCCGTAGCCAGGGACGTTGGTGACTGTTATGCCCTTTTCCCTAGCGTAGTCGGTATCGATAACGTTGTAGCCGGTAGATACTACCCCAATGTACTTGAGATTTGAAGCAGCATCAATCTCTTCCTTGCCGATAACCACCTTGTTGACGATTAGATAGTCGGCATCCTTTATTCGCTCCTTCCTCTCCTGGGGAAGGGTGTCATCATACTTATCAATATCTTCAATAAATTCAAACTTATCCCAGAGGTCCTGGCTGACCACACTGGGAAGCATGTCTAGGATTACTAATTTCATCTTATGCTCCTTTCTTAAATATTATATCAAAAAAAGTGTTAAAAGCTGTTTAAAAATTTTCGGGGGGTATTAATTTTATGGAAAATTGAGAAAGGTTTAACGTAAAAATACGTTAACAAGGAGGTGATTATGATTAAAATCCTATAAACACTATTGGCCCTAGTTATCTTGGCCACTGGCTGTGAGAATAGGAGTAAGACCCCTGAGAAAAATTTAGATAAGGAGAGCAGGGGGAAAAGATTAAAAAGACCCAGCAAGATAAGCTAGACAAGGAGGATTTCCTTAAGGAACTTTATCAGGCTTATATAGATAGGGATGGACCTAGGGAGGGTCAAGGCCTAGAGTTTCTCCGTGAGATTGGCTTTGACAAGGCAGGCTTAAAGGATCTGGTCTATGTCTTAGACTTAGGCCATGACCTGGCCTTAGACTACCCCCTAGAAAAAGCTAGCGGAGATCCGGTTACTGGACTTTATGTCTATAAGGACAGGCTCTATATGTTGGCAACTGTAGGAGACTCTCTGGTGCTAAGGCTTGTAGATAAGGAAGGGAATCTGCAGGACTTAACACTGGCAGAGAATGTGGCTTTTATCCTTCCCCTTTATACTTATGATAAAGATATGTTTTATTATTCCTACCTATCACCAGACAATCAGTCTTGTTTAGCAGAGCTTAATTTGGAAACTAAGGAGGGGGATGTTTTATTAGAGGAGTCTCTAGAGTGTTCTGAGGAAAAGGGAATTTGTAGTGGCTTATTTGTAAGTATGCTAGCTAGAAGTAAAAAAGGTTTAGTCTACCAGCTTTCTGAATTTAAGGAAGGTAGGCTCTTAGACTCAAAGCCAGTAGCTAATCAGCTAATTTTTGTTGACCGAGACTTTAAAGAGCTAGGGAGGAGAGATTCTAAACCTTTAGATTCTTATTTGGAAGTTGAAGGCTATGGCTTGGCCCATAATAGGAACTATGGAAAAGGCCAAAGTCTAATACTCTACGACGATAAGGATCAAATTCTCCTAGAAGAAGACCTGGAAGGTCCAGGCCTAAGGGGAGGAGTTTATTTTAACTACCAGGGCGTTGACTACATCCTCTTGGCTACAGAGAAAACCTATGTGATAAATTTACAGACCACGGAACTTTATGAAATTAGCCAGATTTTTGACAAGACCTTATATTTTGGCCTTTAAAATCACGGCCTCAAAGGAAATCCGCGAGGAGGATATGATGAAAAGATAAGAAGAATTTTGGCCCTAGGCCAGGTTATGTGCTTAGCCTTAAGTACAGCAGTCTTTGGGGAAGAAGTAAAGGACTCCTTAACTTCGGAAGAACAAGAGGAGTTTTATAGAAACTGGCAGGATCCAGACCAGGAGGTTAAGGACTCATTAATACCTGAGGAAGGATCAGTTTTAGAAGAAGACGCCTATAGGCAGGACAAGATGATTTATGTGCCAGAAGGTTATGTAGGCTATGATGTCCAGCTAGATGTACCGGTTTATTTCCAAAAAATGGAGATTTTGAAGGCCCAGCTAGTGCTAAAATGATAGTGGACTTCATCCTAGGACCTAGGGACAATCAGGAACACTAGGCCCAGCTAATGGGAACCGATGAAAATGGAACCAATATTGAGGATTTAATCAGGGTTTTAAATGAGTTTCAGGGCCTATACCAATATGGAAAGACTTCTATAGACTCTGAGTACCACTTAGTTGAGTCTATAATTTCAGTTTTAGACAAGGGAGTTCCTACAGTGGCAGACATTTCTACCCTCAATCAATACGCCAGGGGCCAATGGACCTACTCTATGGCCGGCCACTATATACTTATTTCTGGCATGGAGGTCACTGAAGAGAAGGAGACTCCGGTGCCTATCCTAGATCCTTACAGGGTAGGCAAGACTAGGATTTCTATACATTTGCTCTATTAAATGCTCTCTGACCACTGGAACCATTCAATTATTAATTAGTATGAATTTTACCCCAACCCTAGACAATGGCTGGGGTTTTTTTGTTGGTTTTTTATGGTAAAATAGGCTTATGATATTTATTTTTGGAATCGATGAAAAAAAGGACGAGCTAGACTTTAGTGAGATGATGATTTGCCCAGCTTGTGGCCAATACGGAAGGATGAAGGCCTCCATCAGCTACCAGGCTTTAAGCATATTTTTTATTCCGGTCTTTAGCTGGGGAAGGACCTGCTATCTGGAGGCTAGTTGCTGTGGAGCGATCTTTGAGCTGGATCAGGATCAGGAAAGGGCTATGGAAAGGGGAGATTTACATCTATCGGAAGAGGAATTAAAGACAGTTTTTCCTGGATCCGGTAGGGAGAGAAAATGCTCCTGTGGCTTTGGACTTAAGGAGGATTTTGACTATTGTCCAGGATGTGGCCGCCGGTTAAAGTGAACCTAGCTAGGCGTTTTTGACAAGGGAAAAAAATATGATTATACTGGTTTAATCTAAGGAGGTAATTATGGCAGGAAAGAAAATAGAAATCGTATGTACGAGAAACAATGTGGCTTATCCGGATGTTAGGGGAGCTATGGTGGCTGGGGCTAGGACTCCAGAAGATTTAAAGGAAATGTTAGAGATTTGTGGTGAATGTGAGGGCTGTCAGGAGCACCTAGGCTACATATTATCCACCCTTTGTGGCTGTGAAAATGTTAGCATGAAGGAAGTCCAAGATTTAGTCCAGGCTGGTGTTGTGGATTTAGAGGAGATTATGGATAAGACTAAGGCTGGCAAGGGTGAGGACTGCGGTAGATGTACAGGCCTTATTGAAAGCGTAATTAAATTAGGACATTAAAAAAAGAGCCGGGGTAGGCTCTTTTTTTAGCATAAGAATCTTTTTGTTTTATTGTTCTTTATTTTCTACTGGATGGCCATCAAGTTCAAAGTCATAGTCGACCATGTCTTTTTCCAAGATGCTTCCATCTTGGGCTAAGGTATAGGTGTAAAGCTGGTCCTGGTGGTAGACTTCTACCTTGGTCAGCCCACTGTCTTCACCTTGGAGCTGGCTAGTGGATATATAGTCCACTTCTTCTGATGAAAAGCCTGCATCTTCTAGGGCTAGGCCCTGAAAGTTTATCCCTTCCGTCTCCTGACGGTTTATGTCCCTAGGGACTGGGGATCAGGTTGGTCTTAGGCATCCACTTAAAAAGAATAGTAGAAGGCCTGATAGTAGGAAAAATCTAAGTTTCTTCATTACTTATCAAGCCTTTCATTGACTAGGATTTCTCCTGTAAAGGCATCGATTTCGTAGCGGTAGGAGTCCTCACCTGAAGTAAACTCTAACAAGTAGTATTCAGAGCCGTCTTCTCTAAGGTTTTGGGCCTGAGTAGTGGACTGGTAGTCTTCCACCCCAGCATCTTTTTTGGCAATTTCTATGGCCTTTTCGATGCCTATGGGTTTTTTATCGCTTTCTACAACCTCTTCAACTTCAGCTGGTGAACCAGCTGGCTTCTTGGCTGCCTTTTGACAGCCGGTTAGGGCCAGGACTAAGGTCATGAAAAGACCTAGATATTTTAATTTCCTCATTAATCGTCTCCTTTCTACGCAAGCTATACATACCCTAAAGTAGGGACGAGATAACTATAAAAGTCTATATTCTGGGGATTTATTTACAAAGCTGAATTATTACGATATAATATTACCAATATTAAGGGGGGAATTGGATGAAGTCTAATTATAATCCACTGGATGCAGCCAGGGGAGAGATTAAAAAAGCTTGTGAGATACTGGATTTAGATTCTAGTGTCTATGATATTTTAGAAACGCCGATGAGATCGGTAGAGGTAACCATACCTGTAAAGATGGACGACGGAAGTGTTGAGATTTTTAAAGGTTACAGGTCTATGCACAATGACGCCCTAGGACCAGGTAAGGGTGGCATTAGGTTCCACCCTGACGTTTACTTAGACGAGGTTAAGGCTCTGTCTGTTTGGATGACTATAAAGTGTGCCATTGCTGGACTTCCCTATGGTGGGGGTAAGGGTGGTATTGCCGTTGACTCTTCTAAGCTTTCTGAAGGAGAGTTAGAGAGACTGGCTAGGGGATATATCAAGGAAACTCACCAGTTTTTAGGAGAGATGATAGACGTTCCAGCTCCAGACGTTGGCTCAAATGCTAAGATTATGAGCTGGATGGTAGACGAGTTCTGTAAGATTAAAGGCACTCACGAAATCGGCGTATTTACAGGTAAGCCGGTTCAATTTGGAGGTTCTCTGGGAAGAACTGAGGCTACAGGCCTAGGAGTAGGTATGGTGGCTAAGAGGGCTGTTGAAAAGTTAGGTAAGGACATTAAGGGCATGAAGGTTGCCGTCCAAGGTTTTGGAAATGTAGGCTCCTACGCTGTTCAAACTCTAGAGGATATGGGAGCTGTAGTTGTTTCTATCCTAGAATGGAATTCGGAAAAGGGAACTTACGGAATTTATTCTGAGAATGGTCTTTCCTATGAAGAGCTTAGAAATAACTGTGAGGAAAATGGAATTATCTCAGCAGCTGGTGCAGAGCCTATCTCAGAGGAGGATTTCTGGAAGCTAGATGTTGATATGATTATCCCAGCAGCTCTGGAAAATGCAGTAGATCCAGAGACAGCCAAGGGAATCAAGGCTAAGATTATCGTAGAGGCTGCTAACGGCCCTTGCTGTCCAGAAGCAGATGATATTTTTAAGGAGAATGGGGTTTTCCTTGTTCCTGATATTATCGCTAACACCGGTGGAGTTACAGTGTCCTACTTTGAGTGGGTGCAGAACCTATACAGCTACTATTGGACTGCTGAAGAGGTTTTTGAAAAATTAGAGCCGATGATGATCAAGGCTTTAGACGAAATTTGGGAAGTAATGGAAGAGCAATCACTGACTTTGAGAGAGGCTGCCTATGTACATTCAATTGGAAAACTGGCAGAAGTTATGAAAATTAGAGGATGGGTTAAGTAAATTATATATGGGCATTGAATTAGGCCTATATAAACAGTGGATAAAGCTAGACTTGAAAGCTACCTTGAATGGCCGGTCCCGGCCGCTTGGCCAGGGAATGCCATCTAAGGGAGCCTCTAAATTACACCACTAATATTTCAGGATTTTATTAAAGTTTTAGATGGGCATTGAATAATGCCCATTTTGCTTTTATAAAAAGGGCTTTAAAGCCAAAAGACATCTGTGATATAATGGGTAGAGTATAGTATTTTGTAATTAAGAAAGGAATGAGTATGCTTCTACATTTAGGATTAGACGTTGGCTCTACCACTGTTAAGCTAGTGGTGATGGACAGCGCCTACAATCTATTACACTCAGAATATAAAAGGCATAGATCTGATGTTATAGAGACGGTTAGGGACGTTATATCAACAGCCTACAAGAAGTTTGTCAACGAAACTGTGACGATTAACGTTACTGGTTCCGGTGGTATGTTTGTAGAGGACCATATGGATATCGTTCACGTCCAAGAGGTAGTGGCAGGTACAAATGCCATTAGGGCCTTTATTCCAGAAACCGATGTAGCCATCGAGCTAGGAGGGGAAGACTCTAAGATTACCTATCTTTCGGGGAGCATGGAGCAGAGGATGAACTCTATATGTGCCGGAGGGACAGGTGCCTTTATTGATCAGATGGGTTCCTTGATGAAAATGGACGCCCAAGAGCTTAACGAAGAATCGAAAAAACATGAAAAAATTTACCCTATCGCTTCAAGGTGTGGGGTTTTTGCAAAGACTGACATTCAATCTCTGATGAACCAGGGAGCCACTAAGGCAGATTTAGCTGCTTCAGTCTTCCAATCGGTTGTAAATCAGACTATATCAAACTTGGCTTGTGGTAGGACCATTGAAGGCAATATAGCCCTCTTAGGAGGGCCCCTCCATTTCTTAAGCGAGCTTAGGCAGAGATTTATGGAGACTCTCAATGTAGAGGGCAATGAATTTATCATCCCAGAAAATTCCCAACTTTACGTGGCCATGGGATCGGCAATAGAGTCGGTAGATGGCGAAAAGATTAGCTTTAAAGAGCTTATGAGAAGGGTAGAGGAAGAGCCAGAGATAAAGGAAGACAGCGGAGGGATTTTAGAGCCTCTTTTTGAAAGTGAAGAGGAAAAAGAAGAATTCCTAAGAGTTCACAGTTCCCAGGACGTGGAAGAAAGGGATATTAGGACTTACCAGGGTAAGTGTTATTTGGGCATAGACGCCGGTTCGACTACCTCTAAGGTGGTTCTCTTAGACGAGGACAGAAATATCCTCTATACCCACTATGACAACAACTACGGCCGTCCCTTAGAGCTGATGATAGACGTACTAAAGGAAATCTACTCCCTCCTGCCTAAGGGAGCGGAGATAGTATCTTCGGGAATTACTGGCTATGGAGAGGACTTTTTAATGGCTGGCCTGGGAGTAGAC
>CAZFXW010000008.1:17112-28476 GCA_964523385.1 uncultured Peptoniphilaceae bacterium
GAAACTATTGCCCACTACAGGGCTGCCAAGGAATTTGAGCCAGATGTAGATTTTATTATCGACATCGGCGGCCAGGATATGAAAGCTATGCATATTAGCGACGGCATTATCGATGGTATCCAGTTAAATGAAGCCTGTTCATCAGGTTGTGGATCTTTTATAGCTACCTTTGCCCAGTCTTTAGGTATGGGAGTTGAGGAGTTCCAAGATGCGGCTCTTGAGTCTAAGAGACCAGTTGACCTAGGATCTAGGTGTACAGTTTTCATGAACTCAATGGTCAAGCAGGCTCAGAAGGAAGGGGCCAGTGTAGCCGATATTGCAGCAGGTCTTTGCTATTCGGTAATTAAAAATGCCTTACAAAAAGTAATCCAGCTTAGGGATGCTAGCCAGCTGGGAGAGAAAATCGTCGTCCAAGGTGGAACTTTCTATGGAGATGGGATTCTAAGGGCTTTTGAAAAGGTTAGTGGTAGAAGGCCAGTTAGGCCATCTATTGCAGGCTTGATGGGAGCCTATGGCATGGCTCTGATAGCCCAGGAAAATGAAGATGGTCAATCAACCTTATTAAAAGCTGAGGAGCTTGAGGACTTTGAGTATGCTCAAAGGTCAATCAGGTGTGGCTTATGTAGCAACAGCTGTGCTATGACTGTGAATGTTTTCCCAGATGGATCCAGATTTATTAGTGGAAATAAGTGTGAAAGAGGTTCGGGTATCAAGACAGAGGAAACTCTGCTACCTAACCTTTACGATATAAAATACGACTTGCTCTTCAATAGAAATCCTATTTCGGCAGAAGAGGCTAAGAGGGGCAGGGTAGGGATTCCTAGGGTTTTAAATATCTATGAAAACTTCCCCTTCTGGCACGCATTTTTCTCAGATTTAGGCTTTGAAGTTGAGCTTTCAGATGAAAGTACTAGGGAGACCTATGAGAAAGGTATTTCCTCTATCACTTCGGAAACAGCTTGTTACCCAGCTAAGATAAGCCACGGCCATATTGAAAACCTAGTGGAAAAAGGCCACGACTTTATCTTTTTCCCATCGGTGTTTTACGAAAAAAGCCAATACGACAAGGCACAAAACCACCTTAACTGTCCGGTAGTTGCTGGATATCCAGAGGTTATTAAGAATAATGTGGACTCCTTAAAGAGGGAAGAGGTTCTATTTATGAATCCCTTTATTTCCTTTGATGAGGAAGGTCATTTGGTTAAAAGGCTTTATGACGAGTTTGTCAAAGAGGGCTTGGATCTGACTAGAAGTGAAATTAGGCAGGCGGTGGCTAAGGGTTATGAGGACCAGGAAGCTTATTACTCAGACCTTCAAGAGGCAGGTAGAAAGGCCATAGCCTATATGGAAGAAGAGGGAGCTAAGGGTATAGTTCTGGCAGGCAGGCCCTACCATATTGACCCAGCTATTAACCATGGAATCCCAGGCCTAATCAATTCTCTAGGCTATGTAGTGCTGTCGGAAGATGCTCTTGACTCGACTGTAGATGTTAGCCAGGATTTAAGGGTCTTAGACCAATGGGTTTATCACTCTAGGCTCTATAGGGCGGCCGAAATCGTCGGCCAAAGAGATGATATGGAAATGGTCCAGCTAAACTCTTTTGGTTGTGGAGTTGACGCCGTAACTACAGATCAGGTTAATGAAATATTGACGGCTTCGGGTAAGATTTACACCGTACTAAAGATAGATGAAATCTCCAACCTAGGTGCAGCTAAGATCAGACTAAGGTCTTTGACACAAGCTACATCAACTAGGGCTAGAAGAGATGTTGAATATGATTTAGGCAATGAGCCGGTAGAGTTTACTAGAGATATGAATGACTACACTATTCTGGCTCCTCAAATGGCCAAAGAGCACTTTGAGATTTTAGAAGCAGCTTTAAAGAGCGAGGGTATGAATATTAATTTCCTACCTAAGGTAGATTCAAAGGTTATCGATCAAGGCCTTAAGCATGTAAATAACGATGCCTGCTATCCGGCTATTACAGTTGTGGGTCAGTTTATGGAGGCTTTAAAATCAGGTGATTATGACCCTAACAAGGTAGCCTTGCTGATGACTCAAACTGGAGGAGCTTGTAGGGCATCCAATTATGTAGGCTTTATAAGAAAGGCCCTAAGGGAAGCTGGATATCCTCAAGTGCCTGTAATAGGCCTTTCTGCCCAAGGTATTGAAACCCACTCAGGCTTTAAGCTAGGGGTTAGAGAGTTGAGAAAGTCAGCCTATGCCCTTATCCTTGGAGATTTGATCGTAAGGCTGAGAAATGAAACTAGGCCCTATGAAGTTATTAAAGGTTCCACTAACCAACTTGAGAGAAGGTGGATGGGAGAGTTAAAGACCTTTGTAGCCAAGCCTAACTACGGCCAGTACAAGAGGATTATCAAGGACATGATTTACGACTTTGAAAATCTAGAAATAAAGAAAAAGGATATCCCTATGGTTGGTATAGTTGGTGAGATTCTGGTCAAGTATTTGCCAGAGGCCAACAACCACCTACAGGACACCTTGGAAGCAGAGGGCAATGAGGTTGTAATCAGTGATTTAACTGAATTTTTACTGTATTCGTTGAGAAACTCTGTCCACAAGGCAAGGCTTTTTGGTAAGTCTAGATTTACTTCGGCCATGTCCCAACTAGCCATCGAGTTAATCGAAAGGTTTAGGAAGCCTATGGTAGATGCATTAAAGAACTCTAGGTTCTCAGTTCCAGTGAGGATAGAAGAGCTAGAGGCTAAGGCACAGGGCATTGTCTCCCTAGGCCACCAGTATGGTGAAGGCTGGCTCTTAGTTGCTGAAATGATTCATTTGATAGAGACGGGAGCAGCAAATATAGTCTGTATCCAGCCCTTCGGATGTCTACCTAACCATATTACTGGTAAGGGAGTTATCAAGAAGATTAGGGAAATCTACGAAGAGGCTAATATTGTAGCTATTGACTATGACCCAGGAGCTTCAGAGGTTAACCAGGTCAACAGAATCAAGTTAATGCTGTCGGCAGCTAGGGAAAACTTAGAAGCCGGCAAGGTCAGGGGCAGGGTTTTGTTAAATGAAGAAAAGCAAAAGATGTTTGGAAATTAATGTGAGACAGAGGCCGCCGAAAGGCGGCCTTTTACTGTGAAGTTTTGCTTTAGACTTTCGCCTTTCAGCCCTAGCTTATATATGCTATAATGGGCTTTGAATCGTGATTATTTATTAAGGAGGCAGTAATGAAGAAGAGGATTCTCATTACTTTACTTGTTTCTGTAATAGTTTTTTCGGGAGCCTATCTAGTTTTCGGTAATTACCTAGATATTCTCGATGCTAACAGTCCTAAGGAAGTAATAAGGGGAGTAGATTTAGGTGAGGGCAACGTAATCGAGCCAGCAGTAGATGGTGAGCTATTGTTTTTATTGGCGGGAATTGACGAAAATGACATTGAATCAGGCCAGGAATTTTCTAGAACTGATGCGCTTATGCTGGTTAAATCTAACTTTGAAACTGGAGAAATAGACTTGATATCCATTCCTAGGGATAGCTATGTACCGATAAATGGTGTTGAGGATAAGATTAACCATGCCCACGCCTTTGGAGGCATGGCCTTAACTATGAGGACCATAAGGGACTGGATGGGTATAGATTTAGATTATTATGTTAAGGTTGATTTTGATGGTGTTATTAAAATTGTTGAGGATATGGGTGGTCTGGAAATAAACGTACCCCAGTATATAGAATTACCTAATGTAGATTTTTATTTGGAGCCAGGACCTCAAAAGCTGACCGGAACTCAGGTAATGTACCTATCCAGGTTTAGAGGCTACGAGGACGGAGACTTTGGTAGAGTTAAAATGCAACAGCTCATAGTTAAGGAAGTAATAAAGCAATCATTGAGTTTGGAAAACATACCTAAGCTACCTGATTTTATCAGGACCTATGGCAAACACGTAGATACCAATATTCCAACTAGTATGATGATGAAACTTTTACCGGCGGCTAAGAGCATGGACACTGAAAATATGAATACATACTATGTACCTGGAGAGGTAGGGTCTCTAGATGGAGTTTCCTATATTTTCTATGACTACGAGGCTACCCAAGCCCTTGTAGATGATATTCTAGGAGAGTATAAGATCCACCAGCTTAACGAAGGATTTGATGACTTCGAAGAGGGTTCCTATGAACCAGTAGAAGGGTATGAATACAATGAAGAAGATGACTATTGGCCTTAGGGGTGATTAAAATTAGAAGACAGAGAAAAGTTGAGCATATAGAAAACTATTTAAAAAGTGAATATGTGGGAGAAACCTACTTTGATGATGTAGTCTTAGAGCATAATGCTATCCCAGAACTAAACTTTTCCCAGATAGATACTAGTACTGAGTTTCTAGAAAAGAGACTTAGCTTTCCGCTAGTTATAAACTCTATGACCGGCGGAGGCAAGTTGTCCTATGAAATTAACGAGAGCCTGGCAGAAATCGCCTTAGAGTATGGCCTGGCTATGGCCGTTGGATCTCAGAGGATAGGTTTGGAAGAAGAGGACTGTGTCAAATCCTTTACCGTGGTTAGGGACGTACTAGGCTATGAAGTACCAGTAATAGGTAATTTATCAGCTTTATCAACTCCTGATGAAGTTAGTCAAGCTGTTGAAATGATAGATGCGGATGCTATCCAACTCCATCTAAATGTGGCTCAAGAGTTGGTTATGGAAATCGGCGACAGGAATTTTGAAGGTATGCTAGATAATATAGCAGCTATTGCTGAAAAGGTAGATGTTCCGGTTATAGCCAAGGAAGTAGGTTTTGGAATCGGTCCAAATGAGGCTAAGCTTCTAATTGATAGGGGAATAAAGTATGTGGACATTGCCGGAGCCGGAGGAACTAATTTTATAGAGATTGAAGATTTAAGGGGTATCGAGGAAGACTACACTGAACTTTACTCCTGGGGTAATCCTACAGCCTATCTCTTGGAGAAATATAAGGACTTAGAGGGGAACTACTGTTTAATTGCTAGCGGTGGAGTTAGGAATGCTAGCCATATAGTTAAGTCTCTGGTAATGGGAGCTGACATGGCTGGCATTAGTGGGGAGATTTTAAACTACCTTATTCACGGCAACCAAGAAAGCGCTGGCTACTATATTAATAGTTTAATTCACAAGACTAAGATAATGATGCTACTTATGGGAGCAAAGGAACTTAAAGACTTAAAAGATAAAGACTATAAGATTCTAGGTGAACTGAGAGAGCTATTGTAAATACGTATTAATGGACCTCTAAGGAGGTCCTTTTTGTATAGTGAGGCAATTATGATTAAAAATTTATGGAAGTACACGAAAGGCTTTAGGGGCCTGATTTTTGGGGCCATGTTTTTAACTTTTTTAGAGGTGGTTTTTCAGCTGTTAATACCACTTGTAATGGCTGATGTTATCGATATTGGAATTCGCCAAGGAGATGTAAACTATGTATTAACAAGGGGAGTGGTTATGCTAGGCTTAGCTATCGCTTCTTTGGTGGCTGGGGTTACCGCTTCCCATATGGCAGCAGTAGAGGCTATGGGAATAGGGGCTGTCCTTAGAGATGAACAGTTTAAGTCAATCCAAGGCCTATCCTTTTCCCAGATAGATAGTTTTAAAACTGGTAGCTTTATAACTAGGTTGACTACCGACATAACCAGGGTTCAGATGTCTCTGGTAATGTTTGTTAGAATGTTTGTTAGGGCTCCGATGATGTTTTTAATCGCTTTAATTTTGGCGGTAATGGTCTCTGTACCTCTGTCGAAGGTGTTTTTTGCTTCGGTACCAGTGTTAGTCCTGGCCATTGTGTTTTTAATGTATAAGGTCAGACCTCTATTTACTCAAATGCAAGAGAGGATGGACGAGGTGAACTTAAAGATTCAAGAAAATCTAACGGCTATTAGAGTTGTTAAGTCCTTTGACAAGGGTAAGGAAGAGACGGCAGACTTTATGGAATACAATAGGGCTCTTAAGGATACTACATTAAAGGCCTTTAACTACATGGTTGCCACCATGCCCTTGGTTCTAATCATCACCTTTGTAACTACGGTAGGTATTATCTATGTAGGTGGGGTTGAAGTAGCAGGAGGAGGCATAGATATAGGACAATTATCTACTTTTTTAACCTATATCAATCAAATTATGTTTGCCCTGATTATGATGACTATGGTAGCTATCAACTTTTCCAGGTCTAATGCTTCTTTAGAGAGAATTTTTGAAGTAATCAATTCAGAAAATCCCATTAGCCAGGCTGAAGCAGATCCAAACTTAGAGGTCAAGGAGGGCTCGGTTGAGTTTAAGGACGTTTATTTTAAGTACTTTGATACGGCTGAGTCTTATGTTCTTTGTGATATCAATTTAAAGATTGAGCCTGGTATGAAAGTAGGGATATTGGGAGGGACAGGCTCGGGGAAATCTACACTGGTTCAGATGATTCCCAGGCTCTATGAAAAGGAATCGGGAGAGATTTTAATCGATGGTAAGAGGATTGAAACCTACTCTTTAGACAAGCTTAGAAAGGGAGTTTCAATGGTTCTTCAAAAAAACACCCTATTCGAAGGAACTGTGGCGGAAAACCTAAGGCTAGGTCGTGAGGACGCAACTGACCAAGAGCTTTGGAAGGCTATAGAGATTAGCGGAGCCAAGGACTTTGTGGAAAAGCTTCCAGGTCAATTAGACTACAAGCTAGAGCAAGAGGCTGCCAACCTTTCAGGAGGCCAGAAGCAAAGGCTCTGTATAGCCAGGGCTATTTTAACCAGGCCTAAGATCATAATTCTAGATGACTCAACTTCTGCAGTGGACACGGCTACTGAAAGAGTGATTCAGAAGGGAATAGAAGAAGAACTAAAGGACACTACTGTCATCACAATCGCCCAAAGGGTTAGCTCAGTGGAAAAGGCAGATCTAATCTTAGTTATAGATGGGGGGAAGATTGTAGACAGGGGAGTCCACGAGGAACTCTTGGATAAATCTGAGATTTACAGGGAAGTTTACCAGTCTCAGCAGAGGGAGGTGGCCCATGGCTAGACCTAGAGATAAGGACAGGACGGAACAACCTAAGGATGGTAAGAAGACCTTTAAACGACTTTTGTCTTATATGCTTGCCTATAAGTGGAAGATTCTCCTATCATTTATTATGATGATTCTTTCATCGGTGGGCATGGTAGCCATGTCCTACTTTATAAAGCCTATAGTCAATGACTATATCGTCCCCAAGAATTATAAAGGGATGGTAGGCATGTTAGGTATAATGTTGGTTGTTGGAGTGGTTACAGCCATAGCAACCTACATCTACAGAAAGATAATGATTACAGCATCTCAGAATGTCACCTATACCATTAGGCAAGAGATGTTTATCCATATGGAAGATCTACCAGTAGGCTTTTTCGATGAGAGGAGCCACGGAGACCTGATGAGTAGGTTTACCAATGACGTAGATAGTTTAAATGACGCCTTGGCTGATGGGCTTTTATCTTTAATCTCTTCTGGAATCACCTTTATTGGTAACGTGGCAATGATGCTCTTCCTTAACCCCCAGCTCTTTATTATCTCAGCCCTAACTATCGGGGCTATGATCTGGTCTGCTAAGAGGATTGGTATGGCGGCTAGGGGTTATTACAAGGAGCAGCAAAAATACATTGGAGAGCTTAATGGCTATATCGAGGAGATGGTCTCTTGGACCAAGGTGGTCAAGGTTTTTAGATACGAGGATAAGGCCATTGAGAGGTTTGGAGAAAAAAGCGAGAGGCTTAGAAAGGCTCAGACTGATGCTCAAAAGCAATCTGGGTCCATGTTTCCAACAGTTGGAAATATTGCCTATATAGGCTATGCCCTAATTTCCTTAGTAGGGGGTCTCTTAACCATGAGGGGAACCTTTGATATTGGAGCCCTGCTAGCCTATCTTCAGTATTCAAGACAATTAGTTGGACCAGTAGGCAATGCGACAGAAAATATCAATATGGTTTTCTCTGCCCTAGCTGGAGCTGAAAGGATTTTTGAAATCCTAGATACTCCTCCAGAGGTAGATCAGGGAGACTATGAGCTGGTCTATGTTGAGGAAGTAGATGGGGAGATTAGAGAGTGCCAGGAAGAGTGCCGCAGATGGGGGTGGAAAAACGCTCATACTGGAGAGTTGGTAGAGTTAAAGGGTGAGATAGAATTTAAAAATGTCTACTTTAGCTACGATGGAGAAAGAGACGTTTTAAAGGATATATCTTTCTACGCCAAGCCAGGACAAAAGCTAGCCTTTGTCGGATCAACTGGAGCTGGCAAGACTACAATAATGAATTTAATTACCAGATTCTATGAGGCAGATAGGGGGCAAATCCTCTACGACGGCATAGATATTAGGGATATTAGAAAGTCGGACCTGAGAAAGTCCTTTGGGATGGTTCTCCAAAATGTGAACCTCTTCACTGGCACTATTGGCGAGAATATAAAGTATGCCAACAAGAATGCCTCAGAGGAGGAAATGATTAAGGCAGCAGAGCTGTCTAACGCCACAAGCTTTATTTGTAATCTAGAGCATGGTTATGAAACGGAGATTTCCGGGGCGGCAGCAGAGTTGTCCGAAGGAGAGAGACAGCTATTATCTATTTCTAGAGCAGCCCTATCGGATCCGCCGGTGTTGATTTTAGATGAGGCAACTTCTTCTGTAGATACTAGGACTGAGAGGATTATCCAAAGGGCTATGTTCAACCTAATGGAAGGCAGGACAGTCTTGGTTATTGCCCATAGACTTTCTACAATCTATGATTCAGATGCAATCTTCGTAATGGAGGACGGGAGAATCGTTGAGAGAGGAAATCACGAGGAACTAATGGATATGAAGGGCAGATACTATCAACTTTACACAGGAGCGGAGACTTTAAAATAAGGAGGTTTTATGTCGTCTAGGAAAAATGTCGACTTACTAGGAGGAGAAATAATGCCATCCTTGGCCCGGCTTTCGGCGCCATTGATGGCAACGGCCTTTGTTCAAATGGCCTACTCCCTTATAGATATTATATGGCTAGGCAGGTTGGGAACCACGGCAGTGGCTGCAGCAGGAACTGTAGGAAACATAGTCTGGTTCTCCAATGCCCTAATGCTAGTGCCAAGAGTTGGGCTTTCCATCAGGGGAGCTCAAAGCTATGGGGCTGGCGATTACACAAAGACTAAGAAGACCTTTAGGAATGGCATTCACATGGCCTTATTCTTAAGTATTCTTCTACTAGTCTTTATAAATATATTTAAAAATCCCATCATCGGATTTTACAAGCTAAGTTCAGATGTCAGCCAGATGGCCTTAATCTACTTGGCTATTGTTTCAATTGGTTTTGTGCCAGGATTTTTCAATCCAGTCCTATCTGGAGCCTATAATAGTATGGGAAACTCCCAGACTCCATTTAGGATTAACGTTATAGGGCTTATATTTAACATAGTATTGGACCCTCTCTTAATCTTTGGCTGGGGTCCTTTCCCAGAGCTGGGTATAGCTGGTGCAGCGGTGGCTACAGTAGCTGCTCAATTTGTTGTTAGCCTTATCTTTATATTCTTTGTAATCAGGGAGAAGGACATAGTCTATAGGTCTAAATTTTTCAGCAGGCCTGATAGGCGAGAGCTGATTTCGATAGGAAAGCTAGGCCTACCAGCCTTTTTACAATCAGGTATTCAATCTATAATAGCAATGATTTTAAATATGTTTATCGCTTCTTTCGGAGCTATGCCGGTGGCGGTGTTTTCTGTAGGGGCTCAAATCGAGTCCTTGTCTTGGATGACCACTGATGGTTTTTCGGCAGCCTTGGCCGCCTTTACTGGTCAAAACTTTGGAGCTAGGGAGAAGGAGAGGGTTATTCACGGAGCTAGGCTTGGAATTAGGACAGCAGCTGCCATTGGTGCAGTGTCAGTAATTCTCTTTATAAGCTTGGGAAAAAATATTTTCGCTATATTTCTACCAGATGACCCAGCCGCTGTTGCTATGGGTCAGATTTATCTATATATTCAGTCTATATCTCAGATATTCATGACAGTAGAAATAGCTTGTACGGGAATTTTTAATGGAATTGGGAAGCCCCATCTACCGGGTATCAATGCAGTAATCTGTAACTTTTTGAGAATCCCCATGTCCTTAATCTTTATGAAATTTTTTGGGGTCTACGGAGTTTGGATGGCTATTACCAGTTCGTCGGTTTTAAAGGGAATTATTAATTATGCTATGCTTTGGATGCAGCCGGAGATGAAAAAAACAAGAGAGTGTAGACAAACCTAGATTTGGAGCATCCCTCTAATGGATGCTTACAGCCATTTGGCCAGGAAATCCCATTATCGTCAGGGTTTTAAAGCATTTCTTTTAGGGGAAATGATTTTGTCAACCTTCTGACGCCTTTAAGAGAGGTGGGAATTAGAAATGAGAAAGGGACACATTGGAAATTAACGCAGATAGACTTATTGGGAGATTTTTTTCATATATAGAGATAGATTCAGAGACTGGGGAGGAGAGAGATTTTGCCCTTTACCTTATCGAAGAATTAAAGGGATTAGGCCTAGAAGTTGAGATGGATAAGGCTGGGGACCTAGCCAACTCTAATGCGGGCAATATAATCGCTAGGCTAAAGGGTAGGAGCCAGGCCCCACCCTTGATGTTTTCAGCCCATATGGATACGGTAAGCCCAGGTCAGGGGATAGAGCCTAAGATAGTTGACGGAGTAGTTTACTCTAAGGGCCAGACGATTTTAGGGGCCGACGATAAGGCGGGAATAGCAGCCATCGTTGAAGGAGTTCAAATGATATTAGAAGAGGGTGGAAATTACCCAGATTTAGAGCTAGTTTTTACCATATCAGAAGAAGGAGGCTTAGACGGGGCTAAAAATCTAGACTTAGATAATATTAAATCTGAACTTGCTTATGTCTTAGATTCATCGGGTAGGCCTGGAAGGGTTGTGACCCAGGCTCCAGCCCAGTGTAAATTGGACTTTGAATTTCTTGGCAGGTCAGCCCATGCGGGAGTGGCTCCGGAAAAGGGAATTTCAGCCATAGAGCTGGCGGCTAAGGCAATTTCTAGAATGAAGCTTCTTAGGATAGATGAGGAAACCAGCGCTAACATTGGACTGATTTCCGGTGGAGTTGCTACAAATATTGTTGCTGACTCAGTTCATGCCCAGGGAGAGGTTAGGTCCTTATCCAATAATAAGCTAAAGGCCCAGGTGGACCATATGGTTGAAGAGTTTGAAAAGGTCCAGGACGAGGCCGGCCTTAAAGGTAGTGTTACTATAGAGCCTAGCTACCAAGCTTATAAGATTGATCAGAATGATGAAATCTTAGCTCTTTTGGAAAAGGCTATGGATCGAGCAGGTTTAATAATGGAGCCGGTGGTTAGTGGAGGAGGCTCAGACGCCAATGTCTAT
>CAZFXW010000008.1:28486-30895 GCA_964523385.1 uncultured Peptoniphilaceae bacterium
TAGCGGCTGTAAACTTGGCTATAGGAATGGAAGACGTCCATAGCCTAAGTGAATTTATCAGGCTAGAGGACTTAAGTAAGAGCACTGAGTTAGTCTACTGAATAATTAAAAGTGGGGAGGAAAAGGATGAAGGAAGTAGGGGTTAAGACTGGCAGGCCTTATAGGGTCTATATTGGAGATTTTTTAGAAGAGGGGAATTTTCTTAGTTTAAAAGAGGCAGATACCTTCCTCCTAACAGATGAAAATGTATATGAAATTTACAAAGACCACCCATTAATGGGCTTAGACCATCGTGGAGTTTTTGTTGTTGAAGCTGGAGAAGGCTCTAAATCAATTTCTACCTATGAGAGGGTCTTAGAAGCTATGGCAGAGTTAAACTTAGACCGAAAGTCTATTTTAGTTGCCTTTGGTGGTGGAGTGGTAGGGGACTTAGGAGGTTTTGCCGCAGCTAGTTTCTTAAGGGGTATAGACTTTGTTCAAGTACCAACAACTATCTTAGCGGCTGTTGATTCCTCTGTTGGAGGCAAGACCGCTCTCAATCTGTCCTCAGGGAAGAATATGGTGGGAGCATTTCATCAGCCCCAGGCTGTCTATATTAACCCTGACTTTTTTAAGACCCTAGAGGCAAAAGAGTTTGCTTCTGGCTTATCTGAAGTAATCAAGACGGCTATCCTCTTTGATTCACAGCTTTTTACTAGCCTGGAAAAGGGATTAGATGAAGAGGACCTTTCCAAGTTGGTAGCCAGCTGTGTAGGCCATAAGGCTAGAATAGTGGAAGAGGATGAGAGGGAGGCAGGGGTCAGAAGGTTGCTAAATCTAGGCCATACCATAGGCCATGCTATAGAAAGACTAGAAAATTACCAGCTTAGCCATGGAGCTGCAGTAGCTATTGGCATGGCTATTACTGCAAGGGCATCTGCAGCCGCTGGAGACTGTGATCTTGAGCTAGCTCAGAGAATTCAAGATTTGCTTTTAGCCTATGACCTTCCCATAGTCACAGACCTGGACTTTGAAGAGATTTTCCAGGTGGCTAAGGGTGATAAGAAGGCCAATCCCCAAGGCATTGTAGAAATCCTCATATCCGACTTGGGTCAGTGCCAGCCAGTTCAGATGAGCTGGGACCAGTGGAAGGATTATTTTTCAGACGGTTATTAATTAAGGCACTGCTATAGGCGGTGCTTTTTTTATTGGTTTTGTATATGTTAAAATAGAGGGTAAGGAGAGAAGTAGATAGGGCTTTGTATAAAAGTCGATAGTTGGCTTGAGGCTTACAGGATATTAACTTATATCGCCTTTACAAAGAATTTGATAGATGTTACAATTAACGTATTGCTTTATCACATTAGCATAGTAAATGGAGGACATATGATATACATAAAAGAAGGAAAGGGGCGAGCCCCTCTAGAAGATGAAAATTTAAAGAATACAGTAGGTTCGATAATCAGCCAGGTGAGAAAAGGTGGAGATGAGGCATTAAAGGAGCTAGTCTCTAAGTTCGATAATTCAGATAGGGCATCCTATTTCCTATCTAGCGGAGAAATCGACAGGGCTTATGAACAGGTGGATAAGAAGAGTATAGAGGCTATAAGGTTAGCTATTCATAATATTCACGAGTTTGCCAGGTTACAGAAGGAGAGCCTTGGATATCTAAAGGATGTAGAGATAGCGCCAGGTGTAGTCCTAGGCCATGATATCGTGCCGGTAGATTCCTGCCTTTGCTATGTGCCGGGAGGAAATTACCCTCTTTTTTCAACAGCTCTTATGCTAATTGTGCCAGCGGTTGTTGCAGGGGTAAAGAGGATTGCTGCTTGCTCACCAGCTGTAGACAGGAAGACAGGGATTAACCCACTGACTGTAGTGGCTATGGATATGGCTGGAGCCACTGAAATTGCCGTTATGGGCGGGGCTCAGGCGGTGGCGGCCTACTCTTATGGTACAGAGACTATAGATCCAGTTGCTATGGTTGTAGGGCCGGGTAATGATTATGTGACCGAGGCGAAAAGACAGTGTTATGGGCAAATTGGCATAGATTTTATCGCTGGGCCTTCTGAGATACTTATCATCGCTGACGGCCATCAAGACCCAGAAATTTTAGCAGCTGACTTGTTAGGCCAAGCCGAGCACGACTTAAATGCCAAGAGCATTTTGATCTCTACCTCAAGGGAACTCTTAGAGGAGACAAAGGTTGAAGTAGAGAGACAGTTAACTGAGTTAACCACCGCCGATGTTGCTAGAAAATCTTGGGAAGATAATGGAGAGCTAATTTTAGCTTCTTCTTTTAGGGAGATGGCTGAGATTTCCAATGAGATTGCCCCAGAGCACCTAGAGGTTATGGTAGAGGGAGAGTTCGACAAGTCCCTCTTTAGGAACTACGGCTCCCTCTTTATAGGCAAGTTTTCAGCTGAAGTC
>CAZFXW010000009.1:0-5132 GCA_964523385.1 uncultured Peptoniphilaceae bacterium
CGATTTTCTTAGAGACGCCGGCCTGGGGCGTTGAAGATCAGGATGATTTCTTAAACGCTGCCTTAGGCTTTGATACCTATATGGCTCCCATAGAGCTCCTAGACTTCCTCCAAGGCCTTGAAAAGGAGCTAGGTAGGGAGGAGACTTATAGGTGGGGACCTAGGGTTATTGACTTGGATATTCTTCTCTATGGCCAGGAAAAAATTAATAGTGATAGGCTAATTGTTCCCCATGCAAGGATGACTGAGAGGGAGTTTGTCTTAGAGCCCCTTATGGAGATAGCTCCAAATGCCATCCATCCTTATGAAGGAAAGAGCATAAGAAAGCTATTTGAAGAATTGAATATTACAAAAAAGTTACAACTAGAAAAAAAGTAACAACTTTGTAACTCTTTTCTTGACTAATGGTCTGACTTCTTTTATTATATATTTATCATGAATCCATGGGAGGATGACCATTGAAAAGTAAGCATTTTGGCCTAGGGATTAGTCTTTTAACATTTGGCTCCCTATCGGCTATGGCATTAGGTTCGACACATGCCGTAACAACACTTGAGGACTACGGGACTTCGAAAGAAGAGATTATCCAGGTAGTTTCAGAAAGTAAAGAAACTAAAGAAAACAAAGAAGTATATATAGAAGTTGCAGAACACAAAAGCCCGGAAAAAGTAGAATTAGAGTTAGCGAAAGCTGATAAGGATAAGATTGAAGAAGTTGCTAAGGTTGAAAAGGTAGAAGTAGAGGAAACTAGTAAAGTTGTCGAAATTGTACCAGCAGCCAGATCAAATCAAGTAGTTATTCAAGAGCAACCAGTAGCTGAAGTAGCAGAAGTTACAGAAGAAGCTAAGGTGGCTGTTGAAGAGACTGTGGTTGAATTAGCATCTGTTGGAACTGAGGAAGTAACTGAGTCCGTTAAGACTGAAGTTGAAACTGAGGAAGTAACTGAGTCCGTTAAGACTGAAAAGGTAACTGAGCCAGTTGTTGAAGAAAAAGTGGTTGAAGAAACCGAAATTGCCCTAGAAGAAAAAGAAGGACAACTGTCCCTTTCATCATTAGATACATATGAGGAAGTAGAAGTTGAAACTGAAACTGAACTATCGGCAGGATTGGTCGAAGAAACTGAAGTTGCTGAGGAGACTGAAGCAGCTGAGCTTGAAGAGCCAGCAGTTGAGGAAGTTGTTCAAGAAGAAACATACGAAGAAGCTGAAAGTCACACCGTTTATCTTTCTGGTAGAGTAGTGTCTGCCCTTAACGTAAGGGAAGGAAAGGGAACATCAACTCAAATCATCGGAGTTTTATCTGAAGGTGAGTTAGTTGAAGGTGAGGCTAGCGACGGATGGATTAAGATTAGCTACAATGGCGTCGTCGGCTATATTTCTGAGTCTCTTGTAAATACAACTGAAGCACTTATGCCTGAAGAGGTGTATGAGGAGCCAGTTCAAGAGGAAGTATACGAAGAAGAAGTATACGAAGAGGAAGTATACGAAGAGGAAGTATACGAAGAGGAAGTTTACGAGGAAGCTCCAGTTTCTGGCAATGCTATTGACGATATCGTAAGTGCAGCTTATTCTTTTGTTGGAGGATCCTATGTATTTGGTGGCTCAAGTCCATCTACTGGATTTGACTGTTCAGGACTTACTTCATACCTATACAGAACCTATGCAGGCGTTGAGCTTTCAAGGGTGACTACTGGACAGGCAGGAAATGGCTATGAGGTTGGCGTTGCCAACATCCAGCCAGGCGACCTAATTCTTTTCCAAAACGATTGGTCTGACCATATTGACCACGTAGGTATCTATGTTGGTGGAGGAAGTTATGTTCATGCTTCATCTGAAGAAAGAGGAATCGCATTAGATAGCACCAGTGGATCATATTTCCAAAATAACGTTGTATCTGTAAGAAGGATACTAAATTAATTGATATTTTTTAGAGCCCATTTGGGCTCTTTTTATTGGCCTAGTCTAAATGGACAAGGGCCTGGATAAAGGGTAAAATATATTAAAGGAGGCAGATATGAGTAAAATACTATTAGGTAAGCCTGTTGCAGAGAGCATTCAGGAAGACATCAAGAAGAGAGTTGCTGTTTTAAAGGAAGAGGGTATTGAGCCAAAGCTAGGAGTTATCAGAGTTGGAGCTAACCCAGGAGATATCTCCTATGAGAGAGGAATCCTAAATAACTGTGGTGACTTAGGTATCGCAACAGAGGTTTTCGAAAGAGACGAGGATATCGACACTGAGGGCCTTGTTGAGCTTATGGAAGAGTTGAACAATGACGATTCAATTTCAGGAATCCTTATGTTTAGACCTCTACCAGGCCATATCGACGAAGATGCGCTGAGAAATGCCATCGACCCAGAAAAAGACGTTGACTGTATGAGCCCAATTAACCTAGCTAGAGTTTTTGAGTCAGATTTCTCAAGACTGGTTCCAGCTACTCCAATGGCTGCTATGAAGGTTATGGAGCACTACGGAATTGAGCTTGAAGGCAAGGACGTAGCTGTAGTAAATAGATCTCTTGTATTTGGTAGGCCAATGGCTATGATGCTTTTAGGAGCAAACGCTACGCCAACCATTTGTCACTCTAGAACAAAGGACCTAGAAGGTGTACTTAAGGCTTCTGACGTAGCAGTAGTAGCTATTGGAAGAGCAGAGTCTCTAGGAGCTGAATACTTTGATGAGAACTCAGTTATCATCGACGTTGGAGTTAGCGCTAAGGAAGGCGGCGGAATTGCTGGAGACGCAAACTTTGACGAATTAGAAGGTAAGGTAAAGGCTATCTCTCCAGTACCAGGTGGAGTAGGAGCAGTTACTACATCAGTTCTATTAGAGCAAGTTGTTAAGGCAGCAGAACTTAACAAGTAAAAGTTTAATAGTAAGCAAAAAGACCTGTCATTTGACAGGTCTTTTTTTTGATTTTTAAAAGAAAGTAAATTAATCATCGTTTTCTTCAGGAAGTTCAACTCCACCGCCTGATTCATCTTCAGGGGTTGAAGGTGGCGCTTCAGTTTCCTGGACCGGTGGTTCTGTCGCAGGAGGTGCTTCGGTTTCCGTATAATCCTCAGTTTCTTCAGTGGTAGATTCACTTTCAGTTTCTTCGGTTTTCTCTTCAGTCCACTCAGTTCTAGCTTCAGTTGTGGTGTAGCCACTACCTGAGCTGTACTCAGTTGGGGCCATCATATCCCAGTCTGTAGGTAGGATGCCGTCGTGCTTTTTCGGATCATAGGGGATAGATCTGGTGATAAATGATTTATCAACCCCCCATAATCCGTCCTTTACCAGTAGGTTATTGTTCGGGTCAACCTTTCTAAAGACGTGGACGTCACAGTCCCTCTTAGGAATTTCCTTTCGAGTAAAGTATTCTTCAATGATAACTCCCCTGTAATCAGCCCTACATGCATCTGTAGGCAAGAGGCCTGACTGGTTACAGACAGACATCTTTTCGATTGTTGCTGGCTCTTCAAAGTTCTTAGCCTTTAGATTTGCATGGGCTGCCCTGCCTATGGCTCCCCATAACTGGGTGGTATAGGCAGATACTTCGGTTAACTTAATTCTAGCGTCGTCAGCTCCCATCCAAACTCCAATGGTGTAGTAGGGGCTAAAGCCTACAAACCAAGAGTCAATGTTTTCTTCAATAGTTCCAGAAGTTCCGGTCTTTCCACCTATGTCATAGCTGGAAGAGAATCTGGCATTAGAAGCAACTCCATCTGAAGTTGTGGAGATCAAAGCGTCTCTAATTAAGAAGGCAATCTCTTTAGAAACTACTTCACTGGCCTTGCTTTCATTTTCTAGGATAATATTCCCCTGGTTATCAGTCACCTTGGTAAATGATAGGGGTTTAATGTAGGCTCCGTCATTGGCTAGGGCAGAATAGGCCCCGGTCATCTCTAAGTTGGTAAAGCCATAGGCCATGCCACCTAAGCCCATTGCTGAAGTATTTTCATCGTTATGGTTTGGATTTTCTAGGGCACTTACAAAGTGATCCATGCTTGGGTCCTGCTTATTTATTAGGCCAAATTTTTCCAGATATTCCTTAGACTTAGTAATGCCCACCTTTTCTAGGGTCTTTACTGCGGCTACGTTACCTGAAATCTCCAGGCTCTTTCTAAGAGTCGTTATCCCCCTGTATTCTCCATACCAGTTGGTTGGCCATAGCCTATGCTCACCGTCGAAGTGGGGTATATCGTCAATTGGGCTGGCCAAGGTCATGCTAGTGTCTAGGGCTGGCGTGTAGACTGCCAAGGGTTTGATGGATGAACCAGGTTGTCTTGGAGCAGCGTAGGCCCTATTGTGGCCGCCCGCCTTATCCCTTCTGCCTCCTACAATAGCTTTGATGTGGCCATTTGTATGGTCGATAATAACCGTTGAGGATTGGGGCTGAAGAACCCCTTCCTTATCAAAGTTATAAAAGCTTGGATTAATATATAGGTTATCTGAAATAATTTCATATAGTTCTGGGTGCTGGTCAATAAATTCCTTAGCAATAACTACTTTATTGCCTTGGCTTGAAAGAAGGGCTGGGTCCATTGATATAGTAGTAGAGTTGTGTGTTCTTAGGTTTCTTTCTCCGTCTACTGTAAAGAAAGGCCCTATATAGAGGCCAGTTTCCGTCGCCATTAGGCCCTCTTTTTCAATAACCAAGGACCCATTGGTAAAGTCATATTCCTCTGGTTCTAGGTAGAGTTCATCATCGTCGTCGTAGAGATTTTCCTTAGAGTAGTAGATGACTTTTTCATCTGGCCCTAAGATGTCTCCACGGTCATTAAAGCTCAGGTTAAGGAAGTTGTAATCACCAATAGAATTAGATCCTGTTGCAAAGCTGGTGAAGGCTTTGTATATATCCTCAACCTCTTCTTGTAAGTCCATATCTATAGTAGTGTAGATTTTTAAACCACCGTTGTAAAGCTTGTCCATTGCTTCGTCTTCAGTTAGGTTGTATCTTTCAATTAAGCTCTCAATTACCTGGCCTTTGACTAGGCTTGAGAAGTAGTTGGAGCTTTCCTCTGTACTCCTTATCGGTGGGTCTAACTCAGCGTAAATATTTTCAGCTAACGCCTGGTCGTACTCTGCCTGGCTAATCTTGCCTAATTCAAGCATCTTGCTCAGGACATAGGCCTGTCTATCTTCATAGCTAGG
>CAZFXW010000009.1:5142-29726 GCA_964523385.1 uncultured Peptoniphilaceae bacterium
CTCCGACAATCTTATCCTCTGGGCTCACTTCTTCTGGCCTAATGGTGTTGTATAGGGCTAGGTTTGTCGGAGCTTTAGGTATAGATGCTAGGGCTGCTGCCTCGGCAATGGTTAGGTCTTTAACGTCTTTAGAAAAATAGGTTCTAGATGCAGCTTGAATGCCGTAGGCATTTTGGCCTAGAAATACTCGGTTTAGGTAAATCTGTAAAATTTCGTTTTTTTCCAGTGAGCTGTCCATCTTAAGGGCTATATAGGCTTCTTTGATTTTTCTGTCAAAGGTTCGCTCATCGTTAAGGTAAAGGTCTCTGGCCAGTTGTTGGGTGATGGTAGAACCTCCCCTGACAATATCTCCAGCCCATAGGTTGTCAATGACCGATTTGCCTATACCAATAATGTCAATACCTGTGTGGCTGTAGTACCTTTCGTCTTCGACAGCAACAAAGGCGTCGACTACGTGGCTAGGTATTTCCTGAAAAGGAATCAGCTCACGGTACTGGGAGGTCTCTATTTGCTCTAGGACGTTACCATCAGCAGTCAGTATAACTGAATTTTCCGAGGCCGATTCGCCGATTTTAGACAGGTCTACTGGGGGTGATTCTCCCATAATCTCGACTATAGCTCCGCCTAGAGCTCCGGCTGAAATGGCTCCTAGGATAAAAATAGACAGAACTCCAATCTTTATCTTATCTAATATATTAAAACGTCTTTTTTTCACAATACTCCTCCTAAAGTCAGTTACAGCAATTATATCATAAAATGGCCATAATTCCATTAGTTAGACCTTGGCATTAGGCTTGGCTTCTTGATGAAGCTAACTCTTTACCATATAATGATACAAAGAAATGGAAGTGAAGATTTGAAAGAGAAAGCTATACTAATAGGCCTTGAATTGCCTGAAAATCACACTGGCTTTGAAGAGTCAATGAATGAATTAGAACACCTAGCCCATTCGGCAGGAGCTAAAGTGGAATTAATAGCCACTCAGAGCCTAAGCAGGGTCTTGCCCACCACCTACATAGGGGCGGGAAAGGTAGAAGAAATAAAAGAGCTTATCCAGGCTCATGATATAGATTTAGCGATTTTTAATAACGAGCTTTCTGGTTCCCAATTAAAAAATCTTGAGGACCAGTTAGGTGTTAAGATTGTAGATAGGACTAACCTTATTTTGGATATTTTTGCCACTAGGGCCAGGTCTACTGAATCAGTTCTCCAAGTTGAATTAGCCCAGGCCAAGTACAGACTACCTAGGTTGGCCGGCTTTGGTAACTACCTATCAAGGCTAGGAGGGGGAATTGGAACTAGGGGTCCTGGTGAGCAGCAGATAGAGACGGACCGTAGACATATTAGGAGGCAGATTTCTAATATAGAAAAGAGACTGGATAAGCAGGAAGGAGCCAGATCGATTACGAGAAAGAGAAGGCAATCTTCATCTGTTCCCGTAGTTTCTCTACTTGGTTACACGAACGTAGGTAAGTCTACAATCATGAACAGGCTTTTAGCAACCTCAGATGGCAAGGAAGAAAAAAGAGTCTATGCCGATGATTTGCTTTTTGCAACTCTAGAGACAAGCCATAGGAGGATAGATCCACCAGAAGGCCAGCCCTTTATCTTGTCTGATACTGTAGGATTGATTAGGGACCTACCTATCGACTTAGTTGAGGCCTTCCAGTCGACTTTAGAGGAAGTGATTTACGCAGATCTAATACTAGTAGTCTTAGATGCTTCAGCTGAGGACCTAGACAGGCAGTTTGACACTATCAACGATACATTAGAGAACCTAAAGGCTGGAGATATACCAGTTGCCTATGTCTACAACAAGATTGATTTGACTGAAAATGTGGGCTTGATAGCTCCTAAAACTAGGAGGGATAACTCTATTTATATCTCAGCCCTTGAGGATGAAGGCATTAAAGAGCTATTAAAGTTAATAGAAGATCAGCTGAATTTGAGCAGGAGCCAGGTTGAAGTAGAGATTCCTTACACTGAAGCAGCCTTGATAAGCAGTTTGATTGACAAATACAATCCAGAAAAATCCGAAGGAGATTGGGGGATGAAGATGACCCTCTACCTCAACGATAAGGAAAAGAAGGATTTAGAGGAGTATAAAATATGAAAGAGAGATACAGGTCTATTCACAGGTATGGAGAGGCGGAATTTGAGGAACAAAAATCTAGATTTATAGGCTATGCCAAGCCTGTGGAAACAGAAGAAGAGGCCATAGAATTCATTGAGGAAATAAAGGAACTCCACCGAACAGCTACCCATAACTGTACGGCCTACGTAGTAGGGACGAATATCCAGCGCTTTAGCGACGATGGTGAACCTTCCCACACGGCAGGCATGCCAATGCTCTCCCTCCTACATAAGGAAGAGATTAGAAATGTTGTAGCTGTGGTTACTAGGTACTTTGGAGGTACTCTGCTAGGCAAGGGAGGCTTGGTAAGGGCCTATACAGAAGGTATAAGGGTGGCTTTAGAGGCAGGTATTATCGTTGACAAGATAAACCACCTAGAGTTGGAGATGACGATAGACTATACCCACCTTGGCCCTATTGATAACTATATGGCAGTTAATCAAATTCACGTGGTCGATAGGGAATTCCTAACTGATGTATCTATTAGGGTTTATATAGATGAGATGGAAGTGGAAAAATTCAAAGAGGATATGATGAACCTAACTTCAGGGACCGTAGTCTTTGAAACCGTAGATGAACTTTATCTGTCGGTTTTAAAGGGAAAAATTCTTATATAGGAGCAAATATGGCAGGACATAATAAATGGTCAAAGATAAAGAATAAAAAAGGCAAGGAAGATGTTAAGAGGGCTAAGGTGTTTTCTAAGTTAGCCAGGATGATTACTGTGGCAGCTAAGGAAGGTGGAGCAGATCTAGACTATAACCCAAATCTAAAGAATGCCATCGAAAAAGCTAAGGCAGAGAATATGCCTAGTGACAATATAGACAGGGCTGTTAAAAAGGCCAGCACTGACGCGGATTCAGGAGGCTACCAGGAAGTAGTATACGAAGGATATGGGCCGGCTGGTGTGGCAGTTTTAGTCATCACTTTAACCGACAATAGAAACAGGACAGCACCTGAGCTTAGGCATCTTTTTGATAAGTACGGTGGTAAACTAGGGACCGCAGGCTCGGTAGCCTATCAATTTAATAGGATGGGCCTAATAGTTATTGAAGACAAGGATTTCGACGAAGAGACTCTAATGGAGATGGCCCTTGAATTAGGAGCTGAAGACTTAAATCTAGATGGGGAATTTTTTGAAATTACTAGCTCTACTCAGGATTTTCCTAGCCTTAGAGATGGTTTGGCGGCAGAAGGTTATGAATTTCTCAAGGCTGAACTAGCCTATCTTCCCGAAAACCTAGTTGCCTTAGACCAAGCTAGTTCAGAGAAGATGGAAAAATTAATCGAAGCCCTAGAAGACCTAGACGATGTCCAGGATATTTATTACAACTGGGACGAGTAATGAAAAGGTTAATTTCAGTGGTCAACAGCTTGCTCCTTATTCTCGCATTACTCTTAACCAGCCTGTTGATTTCGTCTTATGATTTAAACTTTTATAGGAATTACCAGGCAGACAGGGACATTCATCTAGAAGCTGGCATCAGTAGAGAAGAATTAGAAGAAGTAAATCAAGATTTAGTGGCCTACATAAAGACAGGGGAGAATTCCCTTTTAGAGAAGTGGTTTAACCAAAGGGAAGTAAGCCATATGGAAGATGTATTTCAGCTCTACCGCCTAGCCAGGTATGTGAGGTTCTTTTCCTTGGTTCTGGCAATTGGCATCCTTGCCTACATGAACTTTAGGCATAGAAACTACCTAAAGATATTAACCAGTAGTCTGCTAGTTACTAGCCTGGTTTTAGCCCTAGGACTTTTCCTAGGCATGAGGTTTTTTAGCCAGGTTTTCATAGAGTTTCACTACCTATTTTTTGATAATGACTTGTGGCTTTTGGACCCAAGAACAGATATGATGATAAGAATGCTGCCGGAAAGCTTTTTTCAGCTGATGACAGTTAAAATCGGCCTTATGACCTTCTTTTCCATAGGGGTCTTGGTACTTATCTTCAACCGAATTAACAGAAGGAGGATTTATGGTTCCACCAGTAGATAAAGTAGCTTTTAGTATATTTGGAATCGATATAATGTGGTATGCCATTACCATGATCGTAGGTATCCTAGCCGGCTTCTACTTTGCAGAAAGAGAAGCTAAGAGACGGGGAGAGGACGTAGATGAGTTTACCAATGTGGTGTTTCTGGCTGTTATAGGTGGAATTATTGGTGCTAGGCTCTACTATGTAGCCTTTAAATGGGACTACTATTCTCAAAACATTAAGGAAATCCTAAACTTTAGGCAGGGAGGACTGGCTATTTACGGAGCTTTAATTGGGGCTATTTTAGTAGGCTACTTTGTAGCTAAGAAAAGGGGCCAGGATCCAATAATGCTCCTTGATATTTCCGCTCCTTCAATTGCTTTAGGCCAAGCCATAGGCAGGTGGGGTAATTTTATCAACCAGGAAGCCTACGGCTATCAAACAGACCTACCATGGGCAGTTATAATTGACGGAGTTGGCCACCACCCAACCTTCCTGTACGAATCAATAGGTGACTTTCTAATATTTCTTTTCCTTACCTACTATGCAAGAAAGCATCAGACTTTTAAAGGAGAGATTACCGCCGGTTATATGGTACTTTACGGCATCCTGAGAAGTCTAGTGGAAGGCTTGAGAACTGACTCCCTTTACCTAGGACCCTTTAGGATAAGTCAATTGCTTTCTATTGTAATCGCCCTAGTAGGGATTTATATAATTTACAGGAACAAAAACAAGAGCAAGATATAATGAGCCCCGCTGGGGCTTTTTTTATTGGTTTTTTCTAACTTCGGCCGCTGAGCTAGCATAACTTTGTAAAAACATTTGTAAGAACTCTATGAGCCTAGACCAAGCTACAAACATGTTATATCTAATTTATTAGATAAAGTGGGAAAAGAGCCTTTTCCCTTGAAAAATCAAGAAAAATATAATATTATATAGACATGTGGTGTGAAGTGGGAGAAGGTGGTGGGCTTATGTTTTTTGGCGAATTTAATCATAAATGCGACGCCAAAGGTAGGCTAATTATGCCTTCTAAATTTCGAGACCAATTAGATGATGTTTTTTATCTCACCAAGGGTATGGAGAATTGTCTTTTTATTTTCAGTCAAGATGAGTGGGACAAGATGGCCGAAAAGATTAACGAAATGGGCCAGCTATCTCGGAGGAAAAGTAGGGGCTTTGCCAGGCTTTTCTATGCCGGTGCCACTGATATTTCCCTAGACAAGCAAGGGAGAATTCTAATTCCACCGAATTTAAGAGAATATGGGGGAATCGACAGCGAGGTTTATATCCTAGGAGTGGCCAAGAGAATTGAAATTTGGTCAAAGGAGAACTGGGAAGCCTACAGCGATGATGATTTCCTTAACTACGATAACTTAACTGAAACTATGGTGGATTTTAATCTTTAGGAGTATTTATGAAATTTGAACACATACCTGTATTATACAATGAGACAATCGAAGGTCTAAACGTTAAACCAGAGGGTACCTACTTAGACTGTACCCTAGGGGGCGGTGGCCACAGTTCTGCTATTTTAGAGAGGTTAAAGGGCGGAAGGCTGGTCGGTATCGACCAAGACCAAGAGGCTATTGACTATACCAGAAATAAATTAGCGGATTACGGGGACTCTTTTATTGCCGTCAAGGGCAATTTTGAGCAGGCTCCTGAAATCTTAGAGTTTTTGGGCATCGATGGCTTAGACGGAATCCTTATGGACATTGGTTTATCCTCCCAACAAATAGACGTTGTCCAGCGTGGATTCTCCTACAGCCAAGATGCTCCACTAGACATGCGTATGAACAGAGACTTGAAATTTAGCGCCTATGACGTGGTAAACCAGTATTCCCAAGAGGAGCTGATCCATATTTTCCGTAACTATGGAGAAGAGAGATACTCGGGTAGGATAGCTAGAAATATTGTAGAAAAACGTGAAATCCAGCCAATCGAGACTACAGGTCAGTTGGCTGATTTAATTGAGGCTTCAGTTCCATTTTCTAAGGCTGGTCATCCAGCCAAGAGGGTATTCCAGGCCATTAGAATTGAAGTAAATAGAGAACTGGAAGTTTTAGAAAATGCAATTAGTCCTCTGGTGGACTTTTTAAATCCTGGAGGCAGATTTTGCATAATCACCTTCCACTCCCTGGAAGATAGGATAGTAAAAAATGCCTTCAGAGATTTTGAAGGCAGATGTTCCTGCCCGCCAGGCTTTCCAGTCTGTGTGTGCGAAGAAGTTCAGAAGTTAAAGGTTATTAATAGGAGACCAATTACAGCAAGCAAGGAGGAACTGGAGGCAAATCCCAGAGCCGCCTCTGCTAAGCTGAGAATAGCAGAGAGGGTGTAGGAGTAATGAGAGGAAGAAGAACTGAAAGAAAATCTCTCCCCGGTTGGATAAACCTAAGGACTGTGTCCTTGTTTATAATAGCTCTGGCCCTTGGCCTGGTCACTGTTAGGAGAAGTGCTTACATAACCCAGCAGCAGCAAGAGCTAGATGCCTTAGCCAGGGAAGTGAGAGAGCTTTCAGCTGAAAGGGATGGTCTAATAATCAAATTAGAACCATTAAAATCGACACAGAGAATCGAAAATCTAGCAAAGATTGACCTAGGCATGGACTATCCGAGGGCAAATCAATATGTAACCATTAGGTCCAATTATCTTTTTGCTGAAGAAACTGAGGAAAAACTTGTAGAAACAGGAGTAATCAAATCACTTTTTTCAGCGCTTTTTTCGCCAACCCCTAGGGTGGAGGATGAACAATGAAATTTTCTAGCAACAGAGTACTGATAATACTAGGCTTGCTTATACTGACAGGAGTTGGCTTTTCAGGCCGACTCCTTTATCTTCAGGCCTTTGGTGGGGAAGAGTATATAAGGATGGCAGAAGAGCAGAGGCAGGCTACTATAACCATTCAACCTAAAAGGGGTACTATCTACGACCGTAATCAAAATCCCCTAGCCTATTCTCTTAAAGTTAACAACCTATATATAAATCCCAGCGCTATTGAGAATCCTAGCCAAGCTGCAGAAGAGTTGGCCAAGACTTTAAAGTTAAACGCTGATGATTTGGAAAAGATACTAACGGGTAATCAAACCAAGCTCCTTAAGGAGGAAATCTCCCCAACTGAGAGGAAAAAAATCGAAGAATCAACTATAAAAGGCTTATCGGTAATCACTGAGGACAAGAGATTTTATACTGATGGTCGCCTAATGCCTCACATTCTTGGCTTTGTCAATGACGAAGGTCACGGTGTCTATGGCCTAGAGGAGGCCCTAGATGAACAGCTTTTTGGAAATCCAGGTTCTAGTGTTCTTTCTGTTGACCCATATGGGGACGTGATTCCCTTTGACAAGGGAGAGTCTCAGAAGGCCTTTGAAGGATCAGATGTTAATTTAACGGTAGATGTGAGAATTCAAGAGTTAGTTAGTTACTATACGGTTGAGGCAGCCAGGCAGTATAGGCCTAAGAAAATAAGCGTAATTGTTATGGATCCTAATAGTGGTGATATTTTAGGCCTTGCAAATTACCCTAGCTATGACTCTTCTAAGCCTAGAGAGCCATTTGACGACCTACAAAAAGAAAGGTGGCAGGGCCTATCTGATGAGAAGTTAGTGGAAGAGTATTATAAAAACTGGACCTCTTTTTCTACAGAAGAGGTTTATGAGCCAGGCTCGGTCTTTAAATTTATTACGGCGGCAGCCGCCTATGACTTAGGCTTGGTCAATTCCAGCTCCACCTATACCTGTGATGGAATAGTTACAGATATTGAGGGAGTTGAGCTTAAATGTCACGCTTATCCTAACTCCCATGGAGTACAGACCTTTGTAGATGCAATGGATAACTCCTGCAATCCAGCCTTTATTCAGATGGCCCAAGAGATAGGACCTAAGAAGATGTACGAATATATACAGGCCTTTGGCTTTGAAGAGCCTACAGGCTACGAAATAGGTCTGGAAGCTAGTGGGCTAGGCCCAAAGTCAGCTGCTGACCTGACTCCACCCCATCTGGCTACCATTTCCTATGGCCACGGTATAGCGATTACTCCTATTCAGATGATTAGGGCCATTTCGGCTGTAGTAAACGGTGGAGAGCTCTATAAGCCTAGGATAATAACCCAAGTATCTAACCAGGTAACCGGCAAGTCGACCCAGTATGAGAGTAAAATGCTGAGGCAAGTTCTTAAGAGTCAAACCTCTGAGGAAATGAGATATTTGATGAGGCATGGTGTAACCGATGGTACAGCTGATGGTGCCTACCTAGACGGCTATGATATAGGAGGTAAGACAGGTACAACCACAAAATTTGTCGAAGGAGAGTACTCCCACGATGTAACTATCGGATCCTACTTAGGCATTTACCCATCAGAGAATCCGGAGTTTATTATATTGGCAGTAGTAGACGAAGCTGTAGAAGAAACCAGCGGTAATGTGGTTGCAGCTCCACTGGTTAGAAATATTATCAGCGGTATTATTGATATCAAGGCGGACAAGCCGCAATTTCCTGAACAAATCCAGGATAATCAAGAAAGGGATCTGGACCAAGAACCTATAGAAGTAGAGGAAGAGACCAGTGAAGAGGAGGATCCTTTAGAAGGTGAACAGGAACTCCTAATGCCTGATTTAATCTTAAGTCTAGGAGAAGCCGTAGATATTTTAGCTGAATTAGGTATTGAATACAGTGTTTCAGAAGAGGTTGAAATAATAGAGGACCAATGGCCTAGTCCAGGTCAGTCAATTGAAGGGCAAGTGGTAGAATTATATGCTTATTAGCAAGGCTTTATGTTATAATAGCCCCTGGAGGTTTTAGATGGATAAAAATTATATAATTCAAGTATTTGTAGCTATTTTGGCATCTATTGTCATAGGTAAATTCTATATACCATTTTTGCGTAAGCAAAATGTAGGTCAGAACGTCAGCGACTGGGGTCCTGAAGATCATTTAGAGAAACAGGGAACTCCAACCATGGGAGGAGTTATTATAGCTCTGTCTCTTCTGATTGCTATGGTCTTCGCCAGGAACTGGGGTTACCAAACTATGTTTTTGATAATCGCCAGCTTTGGCTTTGGTGGAATTGGCTTTATCGATGACTTTCTCATGTTAATAATGAAAAAAGCCGTAGGTTTGACGGCTAAACAGAAGATTGTCCTTCAGATAGCCTTAGGAATTCTTCTTTCCCTAATTCTAAAGTCAAAATTTCCCCAGCTTTTTGGGAATTTTGCCATACCCTTTACCGACCAGGTCCTAAACCTTGGTTTCTTCTCCCATTTTGTTTATGTTTTCGTAATGGTAGGGGCGGTAAATGCGGTAAATTTAACAGATGGTCTAGACGGACTCCTCAGCTTTGTGACTATTCCTGTCCTTATCCTCCTAGCTTACATAGGAAAAAGCCAGGAGATACACAGCTTTGCCCTTATTTTACTGGGAGCAATTATCGGTTTCTTAGTATACAACTCTAACCCAGCCACTATCTTTATGGGGGACACGGGTTCTATGTTTATAGGTGGTGCGGTGGCAGGCTTGGCTATTATGACTGGCACCGTTCTCTATCTAGCTATTTATGGAATAATTTACGTTATAGAGGCTGGATCTGTAATAATCCAGGTAATTTCCTATAAGACTAGGAATAAGAAAAGGGTCTTTTTAATGACTCCTATCCACCACCATTATGAACTTAAGGGCTACCCTGAGCAGAAGATAGTGGTGGCCTTTACCGTTGTATCCCTTTTATTTTCCATAATAGCCCTAGTTGGCATGGGAGGAATTTAGTGAAGGTTTTAGTATATGGTATGGGCATAACAGGCCAGTCGGCTGTAAAGACAATGCTTAGGCTTGGCTATAAAGTTTATGTTTATGATGAAAATATTGAAAAGATATTAAAAGAGAACCCTGATTTGGCTGACTTAGGCTTTCATGTTTTAGAGAGCCTTAGGGAATTGCCTGAGGGATTGAATTTTGTAATAAAAAGTCCGGGGATTCCACCGGAGAATCCAGGCCTAAAGAGCTTAAAAAGTTTTGGTCTAAATGTAGTCACGGATTTGGGCCTTGTTAGAAGCATTTTCAAGGATAGGAAGATTATTGCTGTCACCGGAACCAATGGAAAGACTACAACAGTTTCCCTTCTAGGTGAGATTTTTAAAGCGGCCGGAGTCCAAGCCCATGTGGCAGGAAATATTGGAGTGGGTATGCTTGAAGTTTTTCTAGATGGAGGAGAAGAGGACGTTTATATCCTAGAGGTTTCTAGTTTTCAACTTGAAGACGCTCCCGGCTTTAGACCCGATTACGGGGGAATATTAAATATCAGTGAAGACCATTTAGACTGGCATGGTTCATTTGAAGCTTATAAAAAGTCCAAGGAATCTATATACAAGTCCATGGGCCTATCTGATGTTCTGGTCCTTGGAGACAACCTTCAATTATCTGATGAATCAGCCATTAGCGCCCAGGTTAAACGTCTTTGTACGAATGATACAAACGAAGAAAATCCTTGTGATTTTGGTATTTCAGAGGCCAATCTAGTTAAGTATAGTCCTACTGGCCAAGAAATGATAATTCCCATTGAGGAAATCCCCCTAGTAGGTAAACACAATTTAGAAAATATTTTAATGGCCGCTGCCATAGCTAATTCCTATGGTCTAAGCCTAGAGGATATTCGCAAGGGAATTCTTGCCTTCAAAGGAGCCCCCCATAGAATAGAGTATGTAAAGGAAGTCAATGGAGTTAGGTACTACAATGACTCAAAGGGAACCAATGTAGACTCAACTATTAAAGCCATCCAAGCCTTTGACAGACCTATAGTTTTAATAGCTGGAGGCTATGATAAAAAGATAGACTTTAGTCCCCTTATTGCTGAATTTAATGGAAGGATTAGAGAGTTAGTCCTTATTGGCCAGACCAAGGAACAGATAGGTGACTTGGTCAGCCAACTTCAGCCCCAAATTCCCTACACCTATGCCAGCACTATGGCTGGTGCTGTAGAGAAGGCTAAGATGGCAGCACGGACTGGAGATGTAGTTCTCCTATCGCCGGCCTCTGCATCCTGGGGCATGTACGCCGATTTTGAGGACAGAGGCGATGATTTTAAGAGAATTCTGGGTGAAATCTGATGAAGAAGTTATCTCCTAGCCTAGGTATTTTTCTTTTAGTGCTGGTGTTAGCAGCTTTTGGAAGTATTATGGTCTACTCAGCTTCCTATCCCTATGCCTTAGAGATGGACTTGCCTGCCAATCACTTCCTAGTTAGACACTTAGCTTTTAGTAGCTTAGGCTTGCTATTGATGGCACTGGTATCTAAGATTAATTATCATATTTACAGGAGATGGGCCTTGCCCATATTCTTTGTGGCCCTAGTCCTTTGTAGCTTAGTGTTTACTCCCCTAGGGACCGCCTATACTACCTTTGCTAGAAGATGGCTAGACCTTGGTCCTTTACCGGCCTTTATGCCGTCTGATCTGATGAAACCAGCTTCAATAATATTTTTAGCTGCCTTTCTAAGCAGAAGAACTGGTAAAAACCTCGGTATGGCCAGGGATTTACTGCCGGTTCTTGGAATAATCGGCTTGGCAGTTTTGCCTATCTACTTACAACCAAACTTTTCTACGGTTTTACTGATAATAATGACTTTAATTCTAGTCTACTTTATCAGTGGTGCCCCCTTGTCTAGGTTTATTTTAATGGCGGCACCGGCAACTATCGGAGGTTATTATTCCCTCTTTGGACCGGGAAATGAGTATAGGCTTGAGAGGATTATGGCTGCACTAAGGCCCCTTGATGATTTTTATGGCTCAGGCTGGCAGCTTTCCCAATCTCTCTTTGCCGTCGCATCAGGCCAGTTATTTGGCCTAGGCCTAGGCAAGAGTAAGCAAAAATACCTTTATTTAACTGAGGCTCACAATGACTTTATCTTTGCTGTAATAGCAGAGGAATTAGGGTTTTTTAGGAGTTTTCTGGTTATTCTGGCCTTTTTGCTCTTTATTTACTTCGGAGTAGTGATTACCCTTAGGGCCAAAGATAATTTCGGTAAACTCCTGGCCTTTGGCCTAACCATGTCTATAGGACTCCAGGCCTTTATTAATATAGGCGTGTCCTTTGGGATTATGCCTCCTACAGGTTTAGTTCTACCCTTTATATCCTATGGTGGAACATCCCTGTTACTGACCTTTATTAATGTTGGAATACTGTTGAATATATCTAAGGCTAGGTGACTTATGAAGCTATTGATAAGCGGCGGTGGCACAGGTGGACATATCTACCCTGCCATTGCCATAATTGAAGAATTTAAAAAGAGGTATCCAGACCTTGAGCTCCTCTATATAGGAACAGAGAACTCTATGGAAGAGAGGGTAGCCTATGAACAGGCTATCCCTTTTAAAAGCATCAGAGTAAAGGGTCTACCTAGAAGGTTAAATGCAGATTTTTTCAAATCTCTTTACGAGCTTATCCACGGCCTTGTCCAAGCAGGTAGGCTGGTAAAAGAATTTGACCCAGATGTGGTAGTTGGAACTGGGGGTTTTGTAACTGGACCAGTCCTATTAAGGGCAGCCTTAATGAGGTACAAAACTGCTATCCACGAACAAAATTCCCTACCAGGCGTAGCCAATAGGCTCTTATCTAGGTTTGTAGATTTAGCCCTTTTAACCTATGATTCATCTAAAAGATTTTTTAAAGGAGACCCAAAGATGGTGGTCACTGGAAACCCTATCCGTCTATCTATGAGTTTGGACGTAGATAGGGAAGAGGCCTTTAAGAAGTTTAAGCTTAAAGAGGATTTGCCGGTTATATTTGTCTTTGGTGGTTCTAATGGATCTGTTGCTTTAAATGACAGTGCTCTAGACCTAGTAAACCATCATAGGGATTTGGATTTTCAGATAATACACTCTACTGGTAGAGGCCACTATGAGGACTTTGAAAATAGGCTTGAACATAGAACGCCCCTTTTGTCCTACCATCCCTATATAGACGATATGGCTTCTGCCTATGCTATATCGGATTTGGTAGTTACCAGCTCAGGGGCCATTACTTTAACTGAATTGTCTATATTAAAAAAACCTAGCATCCTTATACCTAAGGCCTATACTACAGAAAATCACCAGGAGTACAACGCCCTCCAGTATGTAGAAGCTGGAGCAAGTGAAATGATTCTAGAAAGTGAATTATCAGGAGATATGCTGTATAATAGTATAAGGACCATTTTAGATAATAAGGGAGCCTTAGAGGCTATGAGTGCCAATGTGGCCCACCTAGCTAATCCTAGGGCTAGTCAGGATATAGTAGATCAAATAGAGGAGCTATTAAAGGAAAGATAATATGTTTAACAAAAAAAGAGATAAAGAAGAGAGAAGAAGTCACGAGGAATTTGTTAAGGATAGGGACAGGAGAAGGAATGTATTTCCTTGGATTTTAGGAACTTTCCTAGTCATCATAGTGGGAGTTAGCCTTATTGCGCTATGGTTGGGTTTCAATCACTCCTACTTTAACGTAGATAGAGTGGATATCGTTGGAAACAGGCTTTTAAGCGATGAAGAGTTTGTAAAAGAACTTGGCCTAACAGGAGGCCAGAATATCTTTAAGCTAAAGACTGCCGAGATTGAGTCTAAGACTATGGAAATTGTCGGAGTCCAAGAGGCAAAGGCAAAGAAAATCCTACCTGACCAGTTGATTATCAATGTAGTTGAGGATATAGACCTAGGCTTTGTAACTGTAGAAAATGGCTTTCTTTTAGTAAAGGGAGATCTAACCGTAGATAGATTTGAGGAAAAACTAAGTCCAGAAAATCAAAAGGACCTGATTAAGATAATCGGTGCCGACTACACTGACCTAACAGTTGGATCAACTATTAGTGAGGACCGAGGCCAGTTAGAGCTTTTAAGGAATATTACCGACCATCAACTCTATAAGATTACCAGGGAAATTGACTTTGGCAAGAAGAATGGCAAGACCCATGTAATCTTAGATTCGGGAACTGTCGTTGAACTAGGAGATTTAAAGGAAACTGACTACAAACTTAGTATTGTTGAAAAAATCGTCGAAGATTTAAATAAGCAAGATATTGTCGCCAAGGAAATCATCCTAAACCAGGGAACCAACCCAATTGTAGTGATAGAAGACTGATTTATATTAACAGTACATAAAGAAATATATTTATGATGAAACTTTACTAAGATGTTATAAAATGCAGCTTTAACGCATATACCTTACATACAAAGACCAGGAGAAAAAGGCTAATTTCGCCGGAAATTGGCCTTTTTTATTTTTTCTCATTGGTAAATGTAAAAGTGCTTTGCTATAATAAGCTCATCGTCAGTCAGGAGAATTCTTGATTTTTTTATTTATATAGTTGAAAGGGAGAGTGAAGAAATGTTTGATATGGAAGTATACTCAGACAATTTAGCTAAGATAAAAGTTGTTGGAGTTGGCGGAGGAGGAAACAACGCCGTTCAAAGGATGATAGAGGCAGGAGTTAAGGGTGTAGAGTTTGTGGTAATGAACACGGACAGACAGGTCCTAGACTCATCTAATGCTGATATTACCCTACAGATTGGTACAAAGATTACTAAAGGTTTAGGTGCTGGTGGAGACCCAGAGATGGGTATGAAGGCAGCAGAAGAAAGCAAGAACGAAATTGCTGAAGCTCTTAGCGGTGCAGATATGGTATTTATCACTGCCGGTATGGGTGGAGGAACTGGTACAGGTGCAGCGCCAATTGTAGCAGAAGTCGCTCTTGAGCAAGGCATACTTACTGTGGGAATTGTTACAAAACCATTTACCTTTGAAGGCAGGAAGAGACAAATCCAGGCCGAGCAAGGAATTGAAAGGCTTAAGGAAAAGGTCGATACCCTAATTACCATTCCAAATGATAGATTGCTTCAAATTGCAGAGAAGAGAACTACTATGCTTGAAGCCTTCCAAATGGCTGATGATGTTCTAAAGAATGGAATCCAAGGTATTTCTGATTTAATCGCTGTTCCAAACCTAATTAACCTAGACTTTGCAGACGTTAAGTCTACTATGGAAAGCCAGGGAGTTGCCCACATGGGTATAGGTATTGCAAGTGGTGAAAATAGAGCTATCGAAGCGGCAAAGGCTGCTATCAAGTCTCCACTACTAGAGACCTCAATCGATGGAGCAAAATCTGTGTTAATTAACGTTACTGGTTCTGAACTTGGTATTTTCGAAGTTAACGAAGCAGCAGATCTAATTAGAGACGCAGTAGATAAAGATGCAAACATTATATTCGGTGCAGGCGCTGATGAAAGTCTGAAGGATGACATTAAGATTACGGTTATCGCAACAGGTTTTGATCCAGCTAAGCCAGCGGTGAACACTACAAAAGAAGAGACAAGGGAAAGAGAAGACGACAGCGAGATTAGTATACCGACTTTCTTAAAAAGAAGAGACTTTTAATCAATGAGGTGTCCCTATTGTGACTATCCTGATACAAAAGTCATAGACTCAAGACCGACGAAGGACAATATGTCAACTAGAAGAAGACGGCTCTGTTCAGGGTGCAACCAAAGATTTACCACCTACGAGAGATTTGAGGACAACAATCTGGTTATTGTCAAGAAAGACAATACCAGAGAAAGCTTTGATAGGAAGAAAATATTTGATGGGATGCTCAAATCCTGCGAAAAACGACCAGTATCGGTGGAGGATCTTGAAAAAGCCACTGACGCAATTGAAAATCGATTGGCTGATCTTAACCAAAGGGAGATTTCATCTGACATCGTCGGAGAAATGGTTATGGACAGCTTAAAAGAATTGGACCAAGTGGCTTATGTCCGCTTTGCATCAGTGTACAGAGAGTTTAAGGACGTCAGTGGCTTTTATGATGAACTCGAGAACTTGAAGGATAAATAGAGAAATGCTATACTTTTTTGTATAGCATTTTTTTATTTGCAAATTTATAAGGAGGATAATAGATGGATCTTTTTAGCATGAATAGGGAAAAGACCCTGGAGAGAAAAGCTCCCTTGGCGGATAGGATGAGACCTGAAAGCTTAGGTGATTTTAAGGGCCAAGGCCATATCCTAGACCCAGGTATGCCTCTCTACAGGCTTATCCAGGCTGACAAGGTTCGATCTATGATACTCTTTGGTCCACCGGGGACTGGTAAGACAACATTGGCACAGATAATATCTAAGACCACTAACTCGGAATTTGAAGAACTATCTGCAGTTAGTGCTGGTATTAAGGATATAAGAGAGATGATTGATAAGGCAGAAGAAGTCCTTGGTATGTACGGCAGGTCTACTATCCTCTTTATTGACGAGATACATAGATTTAATAAGACCCAGCAGGATGCGCTCTTACCCCATGTCGAATCAGGCCTAATAACCCTGATTGGGGCAACCACTGAAAATCCATTTTTTTCGGTTAATAAGGCCCTCTTATCCAGGTCCCAGGTTGTAGAGATGAAGGCTTTGAGTTCAGAGGATCTAAATGAGATTCTAGACCGAGCCCTTAGCCAGGACCAGGACATAAAAAGGTTAGACATTGACCTAAGTCCAGAAGCCAGAGATTACCTTATAAAGGCAGCTAACGGCGACGCCAGGGTTATTTTAAACTCCTTGGAAATCGCAGCCCTGTCTACAGACCCACCAGCTGGTGGAGGTAAAATCCTGATAAGCAGGGAGGACATAGAAAACTCTATTCAAAAGAAGGTAACCAAGTACGACCCAGACGGTGATGAGCATTACAACACTGTCTCAGCCTTTATCAAGAGCATTAGAGGTTCTGACCCAGATGCAACTCTCTACTATCTGGCTAGGATGTTGGCAGGAGGAGAAGACCCTAGGTTTGTGGCTAGAAGGCTGATAATCTCAGCATCGGAAGACATAGGCCTGGCAAATTCCAATGCCTTAACTGTAGCTGTGTCTGCCTTTGAGGCGATAAATCACGTTGGAATGCCAGAGGGAAGGATTCCTTTGGCCCATGCGGCAGTTTATTTGGCCCTATCGCCTAAGTCAAACACAGCCTATTTGGGAATAAATCAAGCTATGGACTTTGTACAGAAGAGCGAACATAGTCCAGTGCCAGACCACCTGAAGGACAGCCATTACTCTGGCTCTGAATTTTTTGGAGCAGGTGAGGGCTACCTCTACCCCCACAGTTATGAGAACGCCTATGTGGAACAAGACTACCTACCTGAGAATGTCTTAGGCCAGGTTTTCTATAGGGGTAAGGATATCGGTGGCGAAAAGAATCTCTTAGATTGGAATAAACACATATGCAATGAGAATATCGAAAGGAGTGAGTAATTGTCAGTATTTAGAAATACGCTTTTAGACGTTGTAAAATCCGTAACTCCTATAATGTTGATCGTCTACTTTGTTCATTTTTTTATCGTTAAGATGCCCACGGTTTTAGTTCAGAGGTTTACCCTAGGTTCCTTTGTAATAATCCTAGGCCTGGGCCTTTTCCTCTTTGGAGTTGATTTGAGCATAACCGAGATTGGCAAGTATATGGGGACTTTTTCAGGAAAGAGAAAGACAATTCTAGGGGTTCTCTTTACAGGACTATTCTTTGGCTTTATCATAGCAGCAGCAGAGCCAGATGTACTTATCCTAGCAGGAGAAATCGCTGGAGTTTCTGGAGGAAGCCTCTCTAGCCTAGTGGTGATAGTGGCTATAGCCCTGGGGGTAGGAACCTTAATAGGCCTGGGCTTTGTAAGGATCATAAAGGGTTTTCCGGCCCATCTTTTCTTTGGTCTCTTCTACGGATTCTACCTAATACTATTGATATTTGTTCCAGAATCCTTCCAGGCTATAGCCTATGATGCTTCTGGAGCATCTACTGGAGCCATTACTTCGCCATTCTTTCTAGCCCTAGCCCTGGGAATTGCAAGCCTTAAAGGTTCGGTTAGCGGAGAAGAAGACAGTTTTGGAATGGTTGGTATCGCCTCAATGGGGCCTATCCTGTGTATGCTTCTACTGTCTTTCTTTATAAAGTTAGATATATCAGGAGCTCCAGCTCCATCTATGGCCAGTGGAGGAACAGTCCTTGGACCTTTTATCGGCGGCCTTTTGCCAACGGCCAAGGAGGCGGCAACAGCTATGCTGCCACTGATTATAGTCTTTGGAGTCTTAAATGCCAGTTCCTTTAAAATAGCTGGCAAGGAACTAAAGAGAATAGTTTTAGGTCTGATTTACTCCTTTTTAGGATTGATAGGATTTTTATTGGGAGTAACCTCTGGCTTTATGGACCTAGGGGCTTCCTTAGGAGAAAACTTGGCCCAGCTTCCCAACGGAACCTATATGCTGCCTATTATTGGCCTGATTCTAGGTTTAGTAATAGTCTTAGCTGAGCCATCGGTCTTTATCCTAGCCAACTCAATTGAACAGGTAACAGCAGGTTCTATCCAAAGGAAGTTTATCCTTGTTGCCCTTTGCCTTGGAGTAGGCTTTGCAGTGGCCATATCTATGATTAGGGTTCAGGTGCCAGCCCTAAGATTTTGGATGATTATCGCACCAGGCTTTATCCTGACCATAATCCTGTCATTTTTCGTTGACCCGATTTTCGTCGGCATATCCTATGATGCTGGGGGAGTGGCTTCAGGACCAATGACGGCTACATTTATCGTTGCAGTTCTTCAAGGAGCTGCTAGAATAATACCGACGGCCGACCCAATGCTAGATGGTTTTGGAGTTTTGGCTACCGTGGCTATGATGCCTATATTTTCAGTAATGCTTTTAGGATTCATATATAAAATGAGTAGAGATAGGGGCTTGGAGGTGTAGTATGTTAGTTGATAATAAACATGGACAGGTTCTTTTATCTGTTATCGTGCCGGAGCACAAGGCTTCTGCCATCCTCCAGCACTTAAAAACTCTGGGAGTCAGTGGAGGGAGTATTATTCAAGGTCATGGAACTGCTGATTCTAAAATACTAAAGTTTCTAGAGCTTGGCGAGGTTAAGAAGGAAAAGCTAATGATCTTAGCTGATAAAAGGTTAGAGGAGACCATGCACCAGGAGCTGGCTAGTAAATTTAAATTGACTAATCCGGCTAAGGGGATTGCCTTTTCAGTAAATGCAACTCGCTTGCCAAAGAAAGAGGGAGAAATAATGACGGAAGAAAGACGTTCTAATTATACTGCCTTATATGTAATCGTCGAAAGAGGCAGGGGAGACGGTGTAATCGAAATCGCTTCGGCTAAAGGAGCTAAGGGGGGGACGGTTTTCCACGGCAGGGGTTCAGGTATTCATGAAAAGGGCCATCTTTTTGGATTCGTAATCGAGCCAGAAAAGGAAATAGTACTTATGCTTATTGAAGATGATATCTTAGATGAAGTTGCTCAGGAACTAGACGAGAAACTAGAGCTGGAAAAACCAGGAGCAGGTATTATGTTTTCCCTACCAGTTAATATGGCCACAGGCTTAGTCGAATAGATTGAAATTATTAATAATCATTAAAGAGTGGAGCCTGGCTCCACTCAGAACGTTGACAAAGTCTTAAATAATGGAAATTATGATTTTGAGCCCTCGCGAGAATGGCATTCCTTGGCCAAGCGGCCGTGAGCGGCCATTCGAGGGAGGCTCCAAATCTAGGTTTGTCTACACTCACAGTGGAGCCTTGCTCTACTTTTTTATTCTTTTTTATTCAATTAGGCTAATATCTGTATTTGCTTGAACTATATATTATAGTGCTATAATATGTACCAGTAGGCTAACTAGGTCTAAATAAATCAAAGGAGTCAATTTTAATGAGAAAATCGATTTAAGTATTCTTAGCTCTCCTGCTAGTGCTAGGTGTTTTTATTCCCATTCTAGCTGAGGCAGAGCAATCCTATGACCTATCTAGGGTTAGTGGAGCTAATAGGTATGAAACAGCCAGTGAAATTTCAAAGGAGTTCTTTTCAGCTGGAGCAGAAGAAGTAGTTATAGCCTCGGGAGAAGGCTTTGCCGATGCCCTAGCTGCAGGTCCTTTGGCAGGAGCCTTAGAGAGGCCGATTCTTTTAGTCCAAAGAGACTCCATACCAGCTTCTATCCTTGGAGAAATTAATAGGCTTAAGCCAAAAAAATCCTGGTAATAGGTGGGGAGAATACAATAGGAACAGAGGTATTTGATCTTTTGGCTTTAAATAGCCAGGTCAACAGAATTGCCGGTGTGGATAGGTATGAGAGATCTAGGTTGCTAGCCAAGGAAGTGGAGGCACTAACAGGAGTAAGCAATAAAGGACTTGCCTCTGGTGCCAATTTACCTGACGCCCTATCTGCCGCTCCTTTTTTAATATCTAAGAATTATCCCCTTGTATTGACTAGCAAATTAGATGACGTTCTGGCTGGTGATTATATATTCGGTGGAGAAGCAGCCTTAGCGGGTGGCTACAGCTCTCAGAGGTTGGCAGGACCTGATAGATACTAAACATCTCTGGCCGTTGCTAGAGCAGGTTTTCAAGGAGCTACTAGCATCATTTTAGTCGATGGCTCCAACTATCCAGATGCCCTAACGGCAGCTGGCGTGTCATTTAAGTTAAATGTACCAGTAATCTTGGTAAATCAGGCCAATGTGGCTAATGTAGTAAAATTTATCGAAGAAAACTCAATAACAAAGGTTATTATGATTGGCGGTGTTAATTCAGTAAATTTCCCAGCTAGTCCAGTCCTTGGGCCAGGCCAAGGTGAAAATGAGCCCGAGTCAAATGAAGTTACTGAAGAAAATCCAGGAGAAACTGAAATCCCTATAAACCAAGAGACTAATATCTTTGCTGAGGTTGCAAAGTAAAGTGAGGCTACTAGATTTGCAAAGGCTAACATAGACATTCTTCCCTGGTTGGGAGAAATTAGTCCTGTCCAGTTAAGGAATATTAATAACTATGGCTACCTATCTAAATCAGTTCTAAATTAAGAATTTTTAAAACTTCTTAATGAAGAAAGGGCTAGGAGAGGCCTTGGTCTTGTAGAAGTAGGGAGCAATCTTAGGGAAGTGACAAATACCAGAAGGTTAGAGATTGTTTAGGCACAAAATAGAACGGGCAGTGGATTTTCGCACACTAGGCCTTCGGGCAGCTGTTACCAGACTGCTTTTAACTACTATCAAAAAGCTAGCGGAATACCAGTTAATAAGTTGGGAGAAAATCTTTATATGGGTACGATGAAGAGGAACCCTTACAGCTTTGTAAGTGAAAAATACCTTGCTAAAATATTTTTTGATGCTTGGATGAAATCCACAGGCCATAGGGATGCTATGGTAAGCCCTTATGTTGGGGAAATTTACCTAGGCACTGCCTTTACAGAAAGCTCTAGCGATTATTTGTACAATTCATGTGTAGCTGTTCTAATAATGGAAGTCACTACCATTAAATGGCTATGTCCATAAAATAAGAGAGCTAAAAGAAAGGGCCCTTTGGGCTCTTTTTTTCAGCTTAATAGGTCTGATATGGTCTTGGCTAATAATTGACAAGATAATTATTCTATTATACAATTATAGGAGCGTGGAATGAGAAGTAACCTTGAAAATTCGTGGTTTAGAGAGCCTGGGTGGGTGGGAGCCAGGTCCCGAAGTCAAGATGAAAAACACTCAGGAGCACCGGTGTTGAATAGAGTAGGCACTGGCGATTAAGTCGCGTTAAGGCTTACATTTAAGGTGGCATAACGATGGCTTTCGTCCTGTGGGCGGAAGCTTTTTTTTATCATCGGAGGTCATTATGAAACTGACAGTAAGAGAATTATTTGACAAACAAACAGAGTATTTCGGCAAGGAAATTGAAATCGAAGGCTGGATTAAAAATATGAGGGATTCAAGGGGAATTGCCTTTATCGAGCTAAGCGATGGAACTAAATTCACCCCAGTTCAGGTAGTACTTGAAGAGGACTTAGAAAACTTTAAGGAAATCACTGGACTTTACCTTCACAGCGCCATAAAGGTAGTGGGGGATTTTATTGAAACTCCAGAAGCTAGGCAGCCCTTTGAAATCAAGGCTAAGAGTATTGAGGTTTTAGGAACTTCAACAGAGGACTACCCTCTTCAAAGGAGAAGACCAGGTTTTGATTACCTAAGGACTATCTCTCACCTAAGGCCTAGGACCAACACCTTTAGCGCAGTATTTAAGATTAGGTCACTTTTATCCTATGCCATCCATAAGTTTTACAACGATAGAGATTTTATATACGTTCACACACCGATTATCACAGCCTCAGACGCTGAGGGAGCAGGAGAGATGTTTGAAGTTACAACCATCGACCCAGCTAACCCACCGAGGAAAGAGGATGGATCAATCGATTATTCAAAGGACTTCTTCGGCAAGAAATCCCACTTAACAGTAAGTGGCCAGCTCCAAGGTGAGGCCTATGCTCTAGCCTACAGAAATATCTATACCTTTGGGCCAACCTTTAGGTCGGAAAACTCTAACACACCAAGGCATGCGGCAGAGTTTTGGATGATTGAGCCAGAGATAGCCTTTGCAGATTTAAATGATTTAATGGAATTGGCCGAGGATATGGTCAAGTACATTATTTCCTATTGCCTAGAACACGGCAGAGAAGAGATGGAATTCTTCGATAAATTTATCCAAAAAGGTCTTATCGACAGAATGGAATCAATAGTAGCATCAGACTTTGCCAGGATGACCTACACAGAGGCCATCGATATTTTATTAGAGGCAGACAGGGACTTTGAATACCCAGTTGACTGGGGTATCGACTTAAAGACCGAACATGAAAGATATATATCAGAAGAAATTGTCAAAGGACCGGTATTTATAACCGACTATCCTAAGGACATTAAGGCCTTCTACATGAGAATCAACGAAGACGGAAAGACCGTTGCAGCCATGGATCTGTTGGTGCCAGGGGTTGGAGAGATTATCGGTGGAAGCCAAAGGGAAGAGAGACTTGATGTCTTAATCGACAAGATTAAAGATATGGGTATGACAGAAGAGAACTACTGGTGGTACTTAGAGCTTAGGAAATACGGCGGATGTAAGCATGCAGGATTTGGCCTAGGCTTTGAGAGAATGATTATGTACATGACAGGTATGTCAAACATCAGAGATGTAATCCCATTCCCAAGGACTGTTGGTAGTATCAACTTCTAAGGAGGTTCAATGTCAGAATATAATCCAAATATTATAGAGAAAAAGTGGCAGGAGTATTGGAAAGAAAATAAAACCTACGAGACAAAAAATGATGAATCAATGGAGAAGTTTTACGCCCTAGTAGAATTTCCCTACCCATCTGGAGATGGTCTTCACGTAGGTCATCCAAGGCCTTATACAGCCCTAGACGTAGTTGCTAGAAAAAGGAGAATGGAAGGCTTTGACGTGCTGTTCCCTATGGGATGGGACGCCTTTGGACTTCCAACTGAAAACTTTGCCATAGAAAATAAGATTCACCCAGCCATCGTAACCGAGAGAAACGTGGCTAGGTTCAAGGACCAGTTGGAAAATATTGGATTTTCCTTTACCTGGGATAGGGAGATAAATACCACTGACCCTGACTACTATAAGTGGACCCAGTGGATTTTCATCCAGCTCTTTAACAAAGGACTGGCCTATAAGAAAGAAATGCCAATTAACTGGTGTAATTCCTGTAAGGTAGGCTTGGCTAATGAGGAAGTTGTCGACGGCGGCTGTGAAAGGTGTGGCGGTGAAATCGTCCATAAGGTTAAGAACCAGTGGATGCTAAAGATTACCGAGTACGCTGACAGACTAATCGACGACCTAGACTTAGTAGACTACCCAGCTAGGGTTAAAAACTCTCAAATCAACTGGATAGGCAGGTCCTACGGAGCAGAAGTCGACTTCGACCTAAAGGATTCAGAGGATCAAATCAAGGTCTTTACTACCAGAGCAGACACTATCTTCGGATCTACCTTTATGGTTTTGGCAGTAGAGCATCCGCTCATTGAAAAGTATAAGGATAGGATTGAAAACTACTCAGAAGTCGAAGCCTACAAGGAAGAGACTATGAAAAAGTCAGACTTCGAAAGGTCAGAACTAAGCCATGAAAAGACCGGTGTGGAGTTGATAGGACTTAAGGCTATCAATCCAGCTACTGGTGAGGAAATGCCTATTTGGATTTCCGACTACGTGCTGATGACCTATGGTACTGGTGCTGTAATGGCTGTACCAGGTCACGACGAAAGAGACTATGATTTTGCCAAGGAATTTGGAATAAAAATTAGAGAGGTAATCTCTGGTGGCGACCTAGAGGAGGGACCCTTTACTGAAATCGACCAAGGAACCATGGTTAATTCAGGAGATTTTGACGGACTAAACCCAGTAGAGGCTAATGAGAAAATCACCCAGTGGTTAATTGATAAAGGTAAGGCTGAAGAAAAGGTTAACTACAAGCTTAGAGACTGGGTCTTTTCCAGACAGAGGTACTGGGGAGAGCCAATCCCAATCGTCATCTGTGACGACTGTGGCTTTGTGCCGGTGCCGGAAGAGGACTTACCAGTTCTCTTGCCGGACGTAGAGAATTACGAACCAACGGATACAGGCGAGTCACCTTTAGCCAATATCGAGGGTTTTGTGAACACCACATGTCC
>CAZFXW010000010.1:0-4572 GCA_964523385.1 uncultured Peptoniphilaceae bacterium
GACACAGCTCAAATTTGTTTTGGCTACGGTTTATTTACAGGGGGCTTGGGCCTTCACTATGCCCTAGAGCATCTAGGCGCCAATGTAATTCCTATGTCAGCTGGTGGTACAGCTAGGCAGATTATGTTTATGAAGGATCTAGGTACTACGGTTATAGTAGCAACACCGTCCTATGCCTTACATATTTCAGAAACATTGATAGACATGGGCATTGACCCTGCAACTGATATGAAGGTAAGGACAGGACTCTTAGGAGGAGAGGGACTTTCTGAGCCTATGAGGGCAGAGCTTAATGATATTTGGAAGGGCAAGGTTAACTTTACTCAGAATTACGGTATGAGTGAGTTAAACGGGCCGGGAATTGCCGGTGAGTGTCTAGAGTACAATGGCATGCACGTTATGGAAGACCATTTTATAGCTGAGGTCATTGACCCAGACACGGGCCAGCCCTTACCAGAGGGAGAAGAAGGGGAGCTAGTTATCTCTTGTATAACTAAAGAAGCTATCCCATTGCTTAGGTACAGGACTGGAGATATTACTAGGCTCCACAAAGATTCTTGTGCTTGCGGCAGAACTACTACTAGAATTGAGCCACTGGTTGGAAGAACCGACGATATGCTCTTAATTAGAGGAGTAAATGTCTTCCCAAGTCAGATTGCTGAGGCAATCTCAGAATTTAATGAGATAGGTCCAAACTACGAGATTGTCGTTACACGAGAGGGTAGCCAAGACTTGATGGAGGTTAAAGTTGAGTTAGTGGATGGTAGTCTTCTAGACTCATACTCATTGCTTGAAAACCTAGAAACTAGGATTAAGCACAAGGTTAGGGATATTATCGGATTAGACATTAAACTGTCCTTCTATGCGCCTAGATCCCTTCAAAGATTTGAGGGCAAGGCTAAGAGGGTCGAGGATTTAAGATAAGGAGTATTATGGAAAAGAAGATTATGCTGGGCAATGCAGCCCTAGCAAGGGGAGCCTATGAGGCGGGAGTTGTTGTTTCCTCAGCCTACCCAGGGACCCCTTCTACAGAAATTTCAGAAAATTTAATTCAATATAAGGATGAAATCTACAGTGAGTGGGCTCCTAATGAAAAGGTGGCTATGGAAGTTGCCATCGGTGCTTCAATTTCTGGAGCCAGAGCCTTGGCTTCCATGAAGCACGTAGGCCTTAATGTGGCAGCTGACCCACTTTTTACTGCATCATACATAGGAGTCACTGGTGGATTAGTTGTAGTGGTTGCAGACGACCCAGGCCTTTATAGCTCACAGAATGAGCAGGACACTAGGTCAGTGGCCATTGCCGCTAAGGTTCCGGTTATAGAACCAGCAGATTCTCAGGAAGCCAAGGATTTTATTAAATTTGCCTACGATGTAAGCGAGGAGTATGATACGCCGGTAATCTTGAGGACTACCACCAGACTATCTCACTCCCAAGGTCTAGTTAGTCTTGAGGACAGGCAAGAGGTGGAAATGCCTGACTATGTGACTGATATAGCTAAAAATGTAATGGTTCCGGCCAACGCCAAGGTCAAGCACCCGATTGTCAACGCTAATTTAGAGAGGTTGGCAGAGGATGGAGCAGACTTTGAAATAAACCGCTGGGAAGAGGGTGAGGGAGAAGTAGGTTTTATTACTTCAGGTATACCCTACCAATATGTTAAGGAAGTTTTCCCGGAGGCGCCAGTTCTAAAGCTAGGTCTGGTTAATCCATTGCCAAAGAAGCTAATCGAGGATTTTGCTAAGACTGTAGATAGGCTTATAATTTTTGAAGAGCTTGACCCAGTTATAGAGACTCAGGTCAGGGGATGGGGAATTCCCTGTGAAGGGAAGAGTATTTTTCCTTTAGAAGGAGAATATTCGGCTAATATGCTAAGAAAGGCCTTTGGCCATGAGGTTGTGGTTAGGGAGGCGGCTAATGTTCCGGTTAGACCACCTATTCTTTGCCCAGGCTGTCCTCATAGGTCGATTTTCTCAGTTTTAAACAAGATGAAGGTTCATGGGGCTGGGGATATAGGCTGCTATACCCTAGGAGCTGCAGCGCCCCTAAACACTATTGAGACAACCATCTGTATGGGTGCGTCAATTTCATCCCTCCATGGTATGGAGAAAGCTAGAGGTAGGGACTATATTAGAAACTGGGTGGCTATAATCGGTGATTCAACCTTTATGCACACAGGTATTAATTCGCTAATGAATATGGTTTACAATAAATCCTGTGGGACAGTGGTAATCTTAGACAACTCTACGACAGCCATGACTGGCCATCAGCCTAATCCATCGACAGGCCTAAATCTAACTGGTGAGATTACCGAGTATATAGATATTGCCAAGGTTTGCGAGGCTATTGGAGTTGAGAGCGTAATTACTCTTTCTTCTTTCCAGACTAAGGAACTTGAAAAAGTCTTTAAGGAAGAGTTGAATAAGGATTGTGTGTCTGTAATTATCGCCAAATCACCTTGTGCCTTATTACCAGGTGTGGCAATTAAAAATCAATTTGTAGTCGACGAAGATCTGTGCACTAAGTGCAGCCTTTGCCTAAGGCCGGGATGTCCTGCCATCACTGAAAATGAGGAAGGCTATGCAGAAATCAACAGAATTATGTGTAATGGCTGTGGTCTATGTGAGAGTAGATGCCACTTTGGTGCTATCATTAAAACAGATGACACCTTAATCAAGGAGCTTTAGGAGGATTTATGGAAACTAGAAGTATTATGATAGTCGGTGTTGGCGGTCAGGGAACTCTCTTAACCTCAAGGGTTTTAGGTGGAGTTATCCAAGAAGCTGGCTATGATCTTAAGCTTTCAGAAGTCCACGGAATGGCCCAAAGGGGAGGTTCAGTGGTAACCTTCGTGCGATACGGCCAGGAAGTTTACGAGCCTATCGTCGAAGTGGGAGAGGCGGATATCCTAATTGCCTTTGAGGAGTTGGAAGCTCTTAGATACGCTCATTTCCTAAAGGAAGATGGGATTATGCTAGTTAATGAAGAAAAGATTATGCCTATGCCAGTAGTTATTGGAGCCGAAAAATACCCAAAGGATATTATTGAAAATCTTTCAAAGGATTATAAGGTAATTTCAACCAATGCCTTAGAAGAAGCTTTAAAGATTGGGAATAATAGAGTTTTTAACGTGGTAATCCTTGGTATTTTAGCGACAATTATGGATATAGACTTAGATATATGGGAAAGGGTAATCAGCTCAACCGTTCCTGAGAAAACTATAGATGTAAATCTCAAGGCTTTTGAAAAGGGCCTGGAGATTGGGAAAGGAGCAGGGAAATGATTGAACAATTGTCTGTTTTCGTAGAAAACGAGCTAGGTTCTCTGGCTCAGGTTACCCAGTGTATTGAAGATGGGGATATAAATATTAAGGCCTTTGCAGTTTATGATACTTCCAACTTTGGAATCCTGAGGCTTATCGTCGATAACGCACAAAAGGCTAAGGAAATCTTAAAAGAAAATGGCTTCTTAGTTAGGCTAAACGAAGTAATAGGAATTGAGATAGAGGATGAAAAAGGAGCTTTAAATGGAATTCTCCAAATGCTCAAAGGTGAGGGACTGAGCATCAATTACATGTATTCTATGGTCCTTAGAGACCAAGAGAAGCCTCTGATGGTTTTGGATTTAGAAGACAATGAGAAAGGGAGGGAAATCCTTGAGTCAAAGGGGGTAAAGTCTGTATGATTTGGAATAGAACCAAAGAGTGTATGGATAGAGTCGAATTAGAAAAAATGCAGTCGGCTAGACTAGTGAAGCTGGCAGAAAATCTCTACCATAACGTTCCCTACTATAGGGAAAAAATGCAGGAAGCTGGACTAAACCCATCTTCTATTAAGGGTATTGAAGACATAAAGAAACTACCCTTTACCGTGAAGGATGATTTAAGGGATACTTTTCCTACAGGACTTTTTGCCAAGCCTATTACAGAAATTGTTAGGCTTCATGCTTCTTCTGGAACCACTGGTAAGCCTACAGTTGTTGGCTACACCAGAAGGGATATTGAAATCTGGTCTGAGTGTGTCAGTAGGTGCTTAACTATGGCTGGCATAGGCAAGGATGATATTATCCAAGTGGCCTATGGTTACGGCCTCTTCACAGGAGGGCTGGGGGTTCACTATGGTGGCGAGTATGTGGGAGCCACTGTAATCCCCATGTCAACGTCAGGGACTAAGCAGCAAATAGCTATGATGATGGACTTAGATTGTACAGCTATCGCTTGTACCCCTTCTTATCTAATGTATATTATGGAGGACCTAGAAAAGGGAGGCTTAATCGATAAAATCAACCTTAAGGCTGCTATCTGTGGCGCTGAGCCTTGGACTGATGAGATGAGGGCTTCAATTGAAGAGAAGATGGGCATAGTCTGCCTTGATATCTATGGCCTAAGCGAGATTATGGGGCCAGGAGTTGCTTGCGATTGTAAGTATCACAAGGGACTTCATATCTTCGAGGACCACTTCTTCCCAGAGATTCTAGATCCAGACACCCTAGAGCCGGTACCAGAAGGAGAAGTAGGCGAGCTCGTCATTACAACCCTCACCAAGGAAGCCATACCCTTAATCAGGTATAGGA
>CAZFXW010000010.1:4582-6295 GCA_964523385.1 uncultured Peptoniphilaceae bacterium
GACCCCTGTGAATGTGGAAGGACTATGGCTAGGATGGATAAGTTTCTCGGTAGAAGTGACGATATGTTGGTTATCAGAGGGGTTAATCTATTCCCAAGCCAGGTAGAAGCAGCTCTTTATGATATTGGTATAGAAAGTCCCTACTATCAGCTAGTAGTAGATAGGGTAGACAACCTTGATAGGTTGACCTTAAGGCTAGAAATGGATGATACAATCATCTCTGATGAGATTAAGGTTATCGAAAGCCATAGGAAGAGGATTATTAAGGGTCTTAGAGATGCAATCGGCCTAAGGGTAGAGCTTCAATTAGTTGAGCCTAGGGCAATCGAGAGAACAGCTGGAAAGAGTAAGAAAGTTATTGATAACAGAGTCCTATAAGGAGGGAATATGAAGCAAATAAGTGTTTTTTTAGAAAATAGAAAAGGTTCCCTAGAGGAGGTCACTAGCTTACTAAAAGACCTAGGAATTAACATAGAGAGTTTTTCCCTAGCTGATACCGAGAGCTTTGGACTTCTTAGAATGGTAGTGGACAATCCAAGTCAGGCCTTAGAAGGCTTTAAGGAGGCGGGGATTGCAGCCAATGTTTCCGAAGTAACGGTTGTAAATATTCCAGACAAGGCGGGAGCTCTACACGACTTAATTGGAGTTATTGGAGAGTTTCCAGTAGAATATCTTTATATGTACTCAAACATCAAAGGCCAGTCAGGTGTAGTTTTAAAACTTGACGAAAAGGAAGAAGCAGAGAATCTGATAATCGATGCAGGCTACAGCCTAAGAAAATAGATAATACAAGAAAAAGCCCCTAGATTATATTCTAGGGGCCTTTTTTAATGATTTAACACCATTCTAACAGCCCTTTGCCACTGGGCAAGTTTTTCATCTAATTGGTTTTTTTCTATCTTTGGTTCAAAGGATTTATCCTTCTTCCAAAGCTGGGAGATCTCATCTAGGCTATCGTAGAGGCCTGCCCCTAATCCAGCCATATAGGAAGCGCCGAGGGCGGTAGTTTCTACACATTCAGGCCTAATAACCTTGGCTCCTAAAAAGTCTGATTGGCATTGGAGGAGGAAGTCGTTCTGGCTAGCTCCTCCATCAACCTTCAGGCTGGAGATTTTTAAGTCTGCATCTTTTTCCATGGTTTGGATTACGTCTCTGGACAAGAGGGCAATGGATTCGAGGGTAGCCCTGACTATATGGTTCTTATTTGAGCCTCTGCTGAGGCCAAGGATAGCTCCCCTGGCATAAGGGTCCCAATAGGGGGCTCCCAGGCCTGTAAAGGCTGGCACTACAACTACACCCTTAGTATCTTTGACAGCTAGGGCCATGGCCTGGGAGTCGCTGGATTTAACCATAATTCCTAGCTCATCTCTCAACCATTGGAGGGCACTGCCAGCGACAAAGATAGATCCTTCTAGGGCATAGTTTATCTTGCCGTCTATCTCCCAGGCTATGGACGTAAGGAGTCCATCTTTACTTTTAATGGGTTTATCTCCAGTGTTCATCAAAACAAAGGCTCCGGTACCATAGGTATTCTTGGCCTGAGACTTTTCAAAGCAGGCCTGGCCAAAGAGGGCTGCTTGCTGATCACCTAAGACTCCAGTTATGGGAATCTTCCTGCCAAAAAAATCCTGGTGGGTCTGGCCAAAGAGTCCTTTAGAAGGAGAGACTTCTGGTAGGATTTCCATAGGAATATCCAAAATATCTAAAATTTCC
>CAZFXW010000010.1:6305-23435 GCA_964523385.1 uncultured Peptoniphilaceae bacterium
GGTCCCATTGGCTCTGGTGGATATTGTAGAGCATGGTTCGGCAGGCATTAGATGGGTCGGTTTTATGGACCTCTCCTTTAGTCAATTGATAGATAAGGTAGGAATCGACGGTGCCGAAGGCAATCTCACCATTTTTCGCCCTAGTTCTTAAATTTGGTACCTGGTCTAGAATGTATTTTATTTTAGTGGCGGAAAAATAGGCGTCTATAACCAAACCTGTCTTATCCTGAAATAGCTGGCCGTAGCCATCTTCAATCAGTTGGTCAGCTATAGGAGCTGTTCTCCTGCACTGCCAGACAATGGCTGGGTGGACTGGGAGGCCAGTTTTCTTGTCCCAGATAATTGTAGTCTCTCTTTGATTGGTTATGCCTATTGAGGCGATATCGTCTCTGTCTACTCCGCTTTTAGCTATAGCCTCGGCTGCAACTCCCAGCATTGTCGAGCTGATTTCAGTAGGATCTTGTTCTACCCAACCAGGCTTGGGAAAATACTGGTTAAATTCCTTTTGGGCTAGGGAAATAAGCTGACCTTCCCTGTCAAATATTATGGCTCGGTTGCTTGTAGTTCCTGCGTCTAAGGCTAGTATATAATTCATCCTAACTCCTTTATATTTCGTCGATAATATCCTTTTCTGATGAGATAACTATCAGATTATCATCATCCCTTAAAACTTCATCTGGATTTGGGTTGATAAAGATATCCTCTCCCCTTTTTAAGGCGATTACGTTAATATTGTGTCTTTGTCTTAGTTTAAGATCATTTAGGCTTTTGCCTCTCCAATCTTGGAGAATATGGATTTCTGAGATTGAATAGTGGTCATTTATCTGGAATATTTCCAGTATATTTTCTCTTTTCAGGCTCTTAGCCAATCTTTCCCCAGACTCTAGTTCAGGGAAAATAATATTATGGGCCCCGAGCCTTTTAAGTATCCTTGCTTGCATATCAGAGGCAGCCTTGGCTGTGATATTGTCTAGGCCAGCTTCTTGACAGGCTAGGGTTGCCACTATCGAAGCCTCTAGATTGCTGCCGATTGCAACGACGGCCGCATCAAAGTTACTGATGCCTAACTCTTCAAGGGCAGATGGGTCGTTGATATCTGTTTGGATGGCTGTATTCACATAGGGGGCCATTTTCTGGATTATGTCCATATCCTTGTCTACTAGAACTACACTAGCTCCTAGTTTTTCAAGGTTTATGGCCGTGGAGGCACCGAATTTTCCTCCTCCAAAAACAATTACTGTATTAATCATAGTATTCTCCTATCCTACTCTAACATTGGCCTCTGGGTAATTCAGAGGGCTGATTTTCTTCTTTTGACCAAAGGCAACGGCCATGGTCAAGGGTCCTATTCTACCTAAATACATGGTTAAGGTTATTAGGAGCTTGGAGATGTCTTGGAGACCCTCACTTATTCCCCTGGTCAGTCCTACTGTTGCATAGGCTGACACTGTCTCGAACAAGATGTCTATAAATCTAAAGTTTTCAATTATAGTTATGGTAAAGGTAATACCTATAACCAAGAATATTGATATCATTACTAGGGCCAAGGATTTTGTTACAGTTCCCCTAGGTATTCTCCTCTTAAAGATTACAACCTTAACGTCACCTCTAATGGTTGAAAGCATGGATGCAAAGAGAATGCCAAAGGTTGTTGTCTTTAAACCTCCTCCTGTCGATCCAGGGGATGCTCCGATAAACATTAGGATTATTATAAAAAAGGAAGTAGACTCTCTTATCTTTGATATATCCATTGTGAAAAAGCCAGCTGTCCTAGATATAACTGAGGTAAATGAGGAGTTTAGCACCTTAGTTTTTAAAGGCATGCCTAAAAGTGTATCTGGGTTAGCTCCTTCTAGGGCTAGGATAACTAGGCTACCAAAGATTATTAGAAAGCCAGTAGACAAAAGAACAATTTTTGTATGGGTAGAATAACCCACCCTTTTCTCTTTTTTTGTAAGGAGCTCATATGTTACCAGGAAACCTAAGCCTCCAATGGCGACTAGAGCCATAATGGTTAGGTTAACAAGTGAGTCATCGTGGTAGCCTGCAATTGAGTCCCCAAAGAGATCAAAGCCTGCATTACAAAAAGCGGAGATGGCATGAAAAACCGAGTACCAAAGACCTTTTTTTAAGCCTAAGTCAGGGATAAACCTAATTGCTAAAAGTAATGCGCCGATAGCTTCTGTTATAAAGGTGAAAGCCACTACATATCTTAAGAGCTTGATTACTCCCTTCATAGAGTCTAAGTTGAGCTGCTCCCTTAGGATATTTCTACCTGAGATGCCGATTTTCCTGTGGAAGAGCATAGGCAAAAGGGTGGCCATGGTCATTATTCCCAGTCCTCCTATTTGAATGAGGACTAGTATTACAATGTGGCCTAGAGTATTGTAGGTTTTAAAGGTGTTTACTACTGTGAGCCCTGTAACACAAGACGCAGAACCTGCTGTAAAGAGGGCGTTAATAAAACCTACAGCCTGTCCACTTTTTGTAACTGCCCTAGTGTTTAAAAGCAGTCCCCCTGTAAGTATAAGAAGGGTGAAGCCAAGGGCTAGGACCATAGATGGATTGGCCACTAATTTTTTATAAAATCTTCGTATATTCACATATTTCACCTCGATATTTAATAATATTCTATATAATATCATATTAGACTAATAGTAGTTTAATAAAATACTCGGTGGGTATACATAGAACAAGTGACTCACGGAGGTGCTTTATGGATTATAAGGGAAGAAGACAAAGTGGTAACGTTAGCGACAGAAGACGTAGCGGTGGTGGACCACCTATGAGAATGGGACCCGGAATGGGTATTGGCGGTCTGTTAATATTAGGACTTATTGTTATGCTCTCAGGAGGTAATCTGGGAGATGTTATTGATATAGCTTTGCAAAATCCAACCAGCACACAATCTACATATCAAGAAAGTTCTGAAGATTCTGAACTTTTTGAAGTGTCGTCAGTTGTACTGGCTGATACTGAGGATGTTTGGCATGAAAAATTTACCGAAATGGGGAAGACCTATAATGAGCCGAAAATGGTAATTTTCCATCAGTCTACTCAGAGCGGTTGTGGATTTGCATCAGCACAAGTTGGGCCATTTTATTGCCCCTTGGATCAGACCATATATTTGGATCTAGAATTTTATAATCAGTTAATTAACAGATTTGGCGCCAAGGGGCTCTACTCCTTTGCCTATGTTATAGCCCATGAAGTAGGCCATCATGTGCAAAATGAGCTGGGAATTATCGACCAGGTTCGGGCTATGCAGGAAAAATATCCTCGGGATTCGAACAAGTGGAATGTGGCCTTGGAGCTTCAAGCCGACTATTTAGCCGGAGTTGTAGCCCAGCAGATGGAGGAGAATGGCTATATAGATAGTAAGGACATCGAATCGGCTATTTCAGCAACCGGATACTTTTACTCATGGTACGGCTGAGCAGAGAACTGAATGGTTCCTAAGGGGCTATAAGGCTGGAGATTTATCAGACTATAATACCTTTAAGGAGTTAGGACTTACCAATTAAAAAATTCCATAGTAGCTTATTAGCGAGATTTTTATATTAGGCTAAAAGAAAACCCCTCTAGATAATTTCTAGAGGGGTTAGTTTTTGTCCTTAGTTAAAAGCTTCTTGAGGCATGAGGATGTTAATATCCTTGTTTATAGACAGGATGGTTCTCATAACCTTAGATTCATAACCTTCAGTTTCTCCTTGGTAGTTACCTGAAGCTGAGGTTTCCATGTACATGGACTTTGGCGCCAGGGTGTACTTATCTACTGTGTAGATAAACTTAACCTTAGTGTATCTGAGGGTTTCGTCTGGGTGATACTCTAGAGGTAAGCCTAGAACATCTACTAGCCTGCCAACTTCCATCTCATCTTCTGTTTCGATGGTGTAGACATGGTCTAGGATATTGGATGAAAAGTCATAGGCTTCTTCGTGCTCAATTATATCTTTTCCAACTTTTTTAAAATCGATTAACTTCTCCAATTGGCTCATTTCTACCAGGCCTTCTTCTAAGCTCAGGTGTTCCCACTTGTCTGTTAGACCGTCGTGGGTGTAGAAAACGTCATCTTTTAGGTACATTTCCTGTACCTCGCCTTCGCATTCTCACTCCTCAGGGTCTGAAGATAGGACGTTTAAGGAATACTCCTGGTCTTGAGGAAATAGTTTAACTTCTTTTATATTGGCTAAGTTTGGGTCAATGCTTTCTAAGCTGCTGTTTACCACAGTAGTTTCACTAAATTGGATGGCCTTTTCCACTCCAGCTCCGTCGGCCAGTCTTGGGTCATAGGCTTGAGCCTCATCTTGGGTTTCTGTTTCTGTAGCGTCTGTAGTTTCTGTCTCTGTAGCCTCTGTAACTTCTGTTCCTGCCGACTCAGTTGTTTGATCCTGAGTGGCTGGCTTTGCTTCTTGGCTACAGGAAACTAGCATAAAGAGTGCTGCCAGAATTAAAATTATTCTTTTCATAATTACTCCTCTCTGTAATCCTCTCCATCTAGGGCCTCTGCAGGCACTTGGATTTTAACTTTTTCATTGAAGGATTTGTAAACTACCTGAGAGCTTACCTCTGATTGGTAGCTAACCCCTTCTTGAAGAATCGTAGCCTGGGAGTCCAGCTGGGTTTGTTTAGGTTTAAAGTCTTTTTTATCTACTGAGTAGCTGATATTAAACTTTGAGTAATTAATTTCATCGAAGTAAGTATCAGTATCAGTTGAACCTAAAAATTCCCTTAGAGCCTGGATTTCTTCCTGGGATTTGCCTTCAAAGCTGTAAACTAGCATATCTTCAGTTTCGCTTTTCTTAAAGAGTTCAGGATGTTTTTCTATATACTGGGCAAGTTTTTCTACAAATATACCTTTTTCAAAGAGTTGTATTTGTTTCTCCCCAGCTTCTCTACTTGTTATATTCCAAGTTCCATCCATAGGGTTGTTAGAGTAGAGGCCGTCTTCATAGAGATATGAAATCAAATCTCCCTGGCCCTCACCTGGGTCCTCACCCTGAGTCTTAAAGGAAACCTCAGACATAAAGTTTTTATTTTCTGCATCATAGACTAATCTGGTTCTAGTGCTGCTTTCTTGTTCCTCTGCTGGAGAAGCCATATAACTTTCCTGAACCTCCTCAAGTTCTAGACCAGTTGTCAGGGTTGAGGCTTCTATAAGTTCTTGGCTTGTTGGCCAAAGAGCTTCGTTCATGATTTCAGTTGCTTCTGTCCCTTCAGTTTTCTGGCTCTCTGTTGGAAGGGCTGGCTCAGTAGGCCTTTCCTCTGTTTTTTTTGGCGTACAAGAAACCAGTAAAAGTCCAGAAAGTATTATTGTCACTAGGTATTTCATGCTTTCCTCCTTGTCTTACTTCTTATATTTTACAGCTTTACCTTGCCAATTACAAGGCAGTCAAGCTAGCGATGTGATATAATGAAGTAAGAGAAAAAGTAAGTATTAAATAGGAAGGGTGGAATATGAATATAGTATTGATTAATTCTGACACTATAGGTGGTGAAGCCACGGGAGGCCAAGAGGGTGAAGGTGTCTTAGAATCTATGGCCAAAGCCCTAGAGAGCTTTGGTCACCAGACGGACATTGTACCTACAGGCATCGACACGCTTTCAGTTATATCAGAATTGGATAATCCAGAGGTCATTATGCTGTCTAGTATAGAGGAAGATGACGAAAATCTAGTCTCATTATTTGGAATGTTGGATTTAACTGGACTTCCAGTGGTAGGATCTGAAATATCTACTCATGTACTTAGTCATAATCAGGATATACTCAAGGTAGTTCTGGAGAAGGCAGAGGTTGGAACAGCTGCTAGTCAAATATTTCTGACAGGTTATGAGGGAATTAGCGGTGAGCTAGACTATCCTTTGATAGTTAGGCCTGAGCAAGGGGAATTAAAGGAGAAAGATTTAGAAAAATCTTTTGTAGAGAATAGAAATGATTTGAGAAATGTAATCCTAGAAACCATAAGGAACTACAGGGATTCGGTAATTGTCGAGGAATTTTTCATAGGTAGGGAGTTTGAGGTCTCTATCTGGGGAAATATCAACACAGAAGTACTTCCCATTGTTGAGATTGTCGAAGGACAACAGATAGATTTAGATGATGATGAACTTGAGGAAAAGATAGTTGAGGTTGTAGAAAAGGCCTATAGGGCATTGAGATGTGAGGTTTACGCTAATTTTACTGTAAAGTTAGATAGGTCGGGAGAGCCTAACATCACTGATTTTGACAGCTTGCCTAGCCTTGAAGAGGACTCTAACTTCGCCCAGGCTGCTGAAAAGGCAGGTTATCCTTATGCGGAAATGTTAGATAGGGTTGTAAAACTTGGAATGAATTACGAATAAAAAGAAGGCTGCCTATGGCAGCCTTCTTTTATTTTACAAACACAATTTTTTCGTTTCTGGTTTTTTCTTCCATTTCCACATTAGGGTAGCCTAGGGCAAAAGCTCCAGATATATAATCAGCTTTGTCAACGCCAATTTTATCTAGAATTCTTCTGACGTCTGGCTCTTGGCAGATAGTTGTAAGTTGGTTTATCCAAACCCCACCTAAACCAAGTTCTGTGGCCATTAGGTACATATTTTGAATGGCTGTTCCAGTGTCTTTTTCATGATTGACGTTTTCTGGGTTAGAGGCTACTAGGATTAAGACAGGAGCATTGTAAAAGCTGTAGTCCTTCCTAGCCAAAGCCTTTTCAATAACCTGAATTAATTCTCCTAGGATTGCTTTATTTTCTATAACGAAGAAGGTTCTTTCCTGGGCATCCATGCCTGTTGGCGAGAAAATGGCTGATTGAGAAATAGCTTCTAGGTCATCCTTAGAAACTGGCCTATCTTCAAAGCCTCTATAAGTCTTTCTTCTAAGCATTAAGTCTTTAAAGCTCATATATTTCACTTATTCCTTAGAGATGTCCCCTAGAACTCCTCCAGTAACCTTTAAAAGGTCAACATAGGCGATTTGAAGCATTTTACCTACTTCTCCACCATTGATAATTATATAGTTGTCAAATAGAGCTCTAGCGGAGATTACCGTTGGGATTTCTTCCTTCATGCCAATTGGTGAGCAGCCACCTCTCTTGTAGCCAGTAACCTCTTCTAAGTCCTCTTGGGGAATTAACTTAAGGCCTGTGTCTGCAAAAAGCATTTCGGCCTTTTCGAAATCAATCTCATCTTCTACAGGGATAACCGCAACAAATTTGCTTTCATCTCCTTGAAGAACTAAAGTCTTGTAGACGTCTTTTCTTCCAAGGGCCTGGGCAACGCTAACTCCATCGATAGCATCTCCTGTGTCTACTTCAATAACTTGATAGTCTATACCTGCAGCATCAAGTGCTTTCATTGCATTTGTCTTTTCCATATTATCAACTCTTTCCTTATTTATTTTTTGTTATTTTTAAAAGGAGGTCTTTTTCCATAAGACCTAGGCCTTTAATAGGATATAAAACCCAGACCTCTAATCCTTTTTTTGCTTCTATTATTCCATTGATTTTATCAAGCATGCCATAGTAAAGATAATAGGCCCTGACCCTATGGCCATTAACATCTTGGTCCTGGTTAAGTTTTATCTTAATTCTCTCATATATCCTGCCTGCCTCTAGGCCTTGACCTTTTATAAGATGGCAGGTCATAAGCTCATAGTCTAGAGATATCCTTTGGATATCTTCTAAGAAGTCATAGCCAGCTATTATCTTTTCCATCCGGCTGTCCATTAGACTTTGATTATCAGAGTCTAGACCTTTATAGTACATTATCAAGTTTATTATTAAGGCAAAGTAGTCCTGACCTTCTTGGATTGGTAGGGTTTTCAAATCCCTAGGTCTGGTTCCAGCAATTAGTTGTTGCTGAAGGTTTTGGAAGGTTTCTACACCGAGGGCACTCTTATCCCCTGAGGAAAAGAGCCTTATTAAATATCCGTCGTTGAAAAATCCTCCTACTGATCTAGGAATCAAATTCATTAAGCTAAGACCTAAGCCAAGGCTTAAAAGATTAGCATTTCCAGCTTTATCATTGGGAAAAAGGCTAGGGCCAGTACTAAGCTGACAAGGCTAGCAAAGTTGGCAAGATAACCACCTCTGTAGTAGTTTATATGGTTGTCCTCGTCGGATTGGTTCTTGGGAATCATGATAGATGCTCCTAAGGCCACATTAAATCCAGTATTTCTAAAAACTAGTCTTTTGTTCTCCACCATTAAAGTTAGGCCTAGGACTTGAAATCCTAGAAACTCATAATTATTGGCTAGGCCAAAGATAGTGTGGCCTAGCTGGTGGATAATAATCTGAGCTAGGATACTAAGTATAAGTACAGCTCCATAGTAGGCCAACTTGTAAATAACTGCAAAAAAACACAGGACCTGTTTGGGTAGCTGGTGGTAGTAGGACTAGCGCTAGGGCTAAGACAAAACCTAAGGGCAGGATATACTTTCTCATTAGAGAAGGTAGCTAGGTAGTTCTAATGGGTCGATAGACTTTCCGTCTTTGTAAACCCTCATATTTCCACCAGATACCTCATCTATAAGCATAACTTGTCCATTGTTGTCTTTGCCAAATTCTAATTTTAAGTCGTAAAGGACCAGCCCTTTTTCTTCTAAAATCTCCTTAATAAGATTAGAGATTTGGTGTGTAAGTTGGTAGACTTGGTCGTACTCTTTCTTAGTCATTAAACCTAACTTAATAAGAGCGTCCTCTGTAATCAATGGATCTCCTGCTTGGTCGTCTTTTATGGTAAACTCGACCAATCCTCCAAGGTCCATGCCTTCAGTAGCTACGCTCTTGTATCTTCTCATAAAAGAGCCGACAGCCACATATCTGCATATACACTCAAGGCCCTGGCCAAATTGGATGGCTGGTTTACCTTCTATGTAGTTTTCCCTTTCATGGGTTTTGACATAATGGGTTGGTAGACCTTCTTTATTAAACCTTTCAAAGAAAAAAGTAGTCAGTTCTCTGGCAGCTTGGCCAGCACCTTCTATACTTAAGGCCACCTCGTTGCCACCTGGATCAAAAATCCCATCTGACCCAGTTACGTCATCTTTAAAAACAAAGGCTAGATTGCCGTTGTCTAGCTTGTAAACATCTTTTGTCTTACCTTTGGCGAAAATTTCCATGGTTTATACCCCCTATCAGACTAATTATACAATAGATGGGGCTTTTGTGTAGGACTTTGGAAATTATTATTGTTATTTATAGGGTCCAGTGCTAGTATAGGCTTATGAAGAGATTATTTTATTTGGTCCTAGTTCTTTTATTGGCTCAAAAAGCCTACGGCCAAGAATATAAAAATGCGATGATAATAAGTAAAGAGCCAACTCCTTATATCACAAGCCTTGAAGATATGGCAGAGGTAGAAAATAATCCAGTACTTTACCTAGGTCCAAAGTTAGAGGGAATAGATGGACTAATAGTAGGTGAGAGTCAAAAGACAGGGGTATACTTATTAAATGCTAACTTTTGGGAAAAACTGTATTTAGCCCAGCCTGGCCTAGTTCAAAAGCTAGCCCAAGGACAGAGGGATTTAGACTTTCTCAAGGCCTATAGGAGATTTTTTGTCAGCCATCCTTTCTATGTCCAAGAAGGTACCAATTTCATCTTTAGTTCTTTGGTTAAAGGAAATACTAAGGCTTGGATTATCAGAAGCTCTAGTTTAGAAGGCTTGAAAAACCTAGTCTATATCGGTGACCAAGCTCCAGCCGGAGAGTTGTCCCAGATTGGAAGTGAAATGGGCCTAGGCCTAGTCTTTGAAGAGGACTATGGCAATCAATTATTAGAGTACCTTAAGCTAGTTGAGCAGGCTGACCTGTACATCGAGCCTTCAGCCCAGGCAGAAATTTACGATCAGCTTTGGCCAGGGGCTTACCTGGAGAGTTATGGAAGTCAAGGAGGCTTTACAAAGATTAGACATGAGGGAGAATTTTTCTACCTTAAGACAGATTTAACAGAGACATTACCTCCGGAGGTAATGAAAGTTATTAATGGGGTATTAGTAGTTAATAGAGAGTACTCACTACCAGCAGATTACGAGCCGGGTATTCACCCCGATGCCCATAGGGCTCTGGACGATATGAGGGAAGCCATGGCAGAGGAGGGTTTAGGCTTTTACATAGAATCTAGTTATAGATCCTATTGGTATCAGGCTTCTATCCATAGTAATTTTGTCTATGAGGATGGAGATGTGGCTAAGACTTATTCGGCTGAGCCAGGCCACTCAGAACATCAGACAGGAAGGGCCTTTGACTTGTCTAGCTATGGTGAGGGTATCTCAACTTATTTTGAGTACAGTCCTGCCTATGAATGGCTTCAGGCTAATGCTCGGGACTATGGTTTTATTCTCAGATATCCTGCTGATAAGATAGACATAACTGGTTATGTCTACGAGCCTTGGCACTATAGGCACGTTGGGGATATGGCTGTGGAAATCGCTGAAAGTGGACTTTCACTAGAAGAATTTTTAGAATTGGAGGAAAAAAATGAATAAGAAAAGATGGTTGGCTCTAGGTATAGCTGTGTTGGTTATTATCACCCAGTTTTTAATACCTAAGGTATCAGTAGAAAATTTAGAGCTCCAAAAAAATCTTGAGGCCTTTATGCCCTTTGGGACTATGGGCATGACCGAAGGCTATAAGGAGGTAGTGGTTAGCCAAGGAAGCTCTGCGGATAAAATAGCTATTCTTACCTTAGATGGAGCCATTAGCTCGGCTAGTTCTGGGACAGGAGTAGGCTATGACCACCTAGCATTTATGAATCAGCTAGAGAATATCAGGCAAGACCGAGCCATAAAGGCTGTGCTATTTGTCGTAAACACGCCAGGTGGTGGAGTTTTTGAATCAGCTGAAATAAAGGACAAGATGATTCAGATTCAAGAGGAAAAGGAGATTCCTTTCTATGTTAGCATGCAGCAGATGGCTGCCTCTGGAGGCTACTATGTGTCAGCTTATGCAGACAAGATTTATGCTACTGAAGAGACTTTAACTGGCTCAATCGGAGTTATTATGACTTCTATTGAAGTCTCAGGTTTTTTAGAGAAATATGGAATCAAGGTTAGCGCTATAACTTCTGGAGAGAGCAAGGATATAGGCTCTATGTTTAGACCAATGAAGGATGAAGAGAGGAAGATTTTCCAAGATTTAATAGATGAAACCTATGGAAGGTTTGTTAAGGTTGTCAGTGAGGGAAGGTCATTACCTGAGCCAGAGGTTAGGAAGTTAGCCGACGGTAGGATATATTCAGCTTATCAGGCTATGGATATTGGCCTAGTTGACGCTATTGGTTATAAGGAGAATGTTCTTGCTGACTTGCAAGCAGACTACAACTTAGAAAATGCTAGGGTTATTGAATATAAAAATGTTCCGATGAACTTCTTTGGAACTTTCTTAGGCCAAGTTAAAAATAGGGTTCTAGGTATGGATCCAGAGACTATGATGGTCAAAGAGCTTGTGGAAAGCTATGGTAGCAAGCATGAACTTCTGTATATTTACGGAGGTGAGTAGGATGAAAGACCTAGAGAATAGGGATTTAAAGGATTCAAGAAAAGAAAAATACTATAAAACTGTAGAGGAAATGAAAGCTCTAGGTGAAGACTTTGGCAAAGTAGATGAGGATATAATCAGGGAGAGGCCAGCACCTAGCAAGGAAGATATGCTTAATTATAGGGAGAGGCTTAGGAGCCAGCAATCTGAAGAAGAAGATTTGGTTGAAAACCAGTACCCTAGGGATTTTTACGCTGGTTTTTTCATTAGATTTTTTGCCTACCTCTTAGACGCCATGGTAGTAGGTTCCTTAAGCACAATAGTTCTAAGGATTTATTACCTTATCAGACCTGAGATGATTTTAGGCTTAACCTACAAGGCCTTTTTGTTCTTGCTTGTCCAATTAGTCTACTTTACATTGACTACCTACTTTACCAATGGTCAGACCTTGGGCAAGATGGTTTTTGGGTTAAGGGTTGTCAGCTTTAGAGAAGAAAGACTTAAGTTTTCAACGGTCTTCGTTAGGGAAACCCTAGGAAGGATTATACACCAAGGACCACTAGTAATACTCTATATAATTACAGGCCTAACAAGCAAAAAGCAGAATTTATCAGATATCTTTGCAGACACTTCTGTGGTAGCGGAAAAGGTATTAGATGCCTATAGGCTGGGATAGACAGACCAGCCTAGCAGGGCTTAGAAAAACGGAGGGGGACCTCCGTTTTTTATGCTTACAATCCCTAGTAAATCCCTAGGAATTATTAGAATATAAGGATTTTGGGTATAAAAATAGGAGGTATCCATTATATAAGGAGTATGAAAATGAAAAAAATAGATATACAAAGAGAGATGTTAGTAGATTATTTTAGGAGAGGTGAGAAGGCCCGAGGTGAGGAAAAAATTGGGGTAGAATTCGAGCAATTTGTCATCCACAGAGATAGTCTTAAGTCAGTTTCCTTTTATGGATCTGGTGGTGTAGAGGAGTCATTAAGGGATATCGGTGAAAACGGATGGAAGGAAGAAGTTGAGGAAGGTCATGTGGTGGGTCTTTACAAAAAGCCCTATACAGTTAGCACCGAACCAGCAGCTCAATTTGAAGTGTCTGTCGATGCAAGAGAAGAGATTTCAGTTTTAGAAAGGGAGTATGTAAATTTCTTTAAAGAGGTTCTACCAGTTTTTCACGGCAAAGACCAGGATTTGGTGGCCCTAGGCTATCAGCCTCTTACAAAAATTGATGAGATAAAAATATCTCCTAAGAAAAGATATGATTATATGTACAATCACTTTAAGAAGACTGGGACCCATGCTCATAACATGATGAAGGGAACTGCAGCAGTTCAGGTAACTATAGATTATTTTAATCAGGAGGATTTTGTTAAAAAGTATAGGATAGGGAACAGCCTATCTCCGATTTTTTACAATCTTTTTGACAACGCCTATATTTTTCAAGGGGAGCGAGCTGATTTTCACAATGTTCGCCAGCATATATGGGAAAATACTGATTCTGAAAGAAGTGGGATTCCAAAGTTTGCCTTTGACCAGGATATGTCCTATGCCAAGTATGCAGACTATATTCTAAACAATGACATTATATTTGAAGCCTTTGATGGTAAGTTAAAAGGGACTGAAGGCAGGAGTTTCGCTGAAATTTTTGACCCAGAAATCCATGGCGATGATGAGATATATCATGCCCTTTCGATAGTTTTCCCTGATTTAAGGCTAAAGCACTACTTAGAATTTAGGATGATGGATTCTGTTCCTTATCCAATGAACTTTGCTGTCGTGGCCTTGATTAAGGGGTTGTTTTATTCAGAAGAAAACCTAGAGACTTTGTCTACATATTTTAAGGATATGACTTATGAGGATATGATGCTAGGTAAGGCAGAGGGGATGTCCAAGGGGATTCAAGGCATTTATAAGAGCCAGTCCTATTTAGATTGGGGCAAGGAACTTTACAGATTAGCTGAAACTGGCTTAGCTGAGGATGAGAGACCCTACCTTCTACCAATAAAAAAAATTCTGGATAGTGGAAAAACCCTAAGGGATTTGTTTGGGGAAATATTAGAAAAAGATGGTCTAAAGGCAGCGGTAGAGCTGATGAGGATAGAGGTGGATAATGTTTAATGCGGATTTAGTAGAAGAATATATTGAAATTATAAAAGAAGATCCAGAGCTTTATTACCAGGATTATCTAAAAGCCATAGAGAAGTCTAAAGTCTCGACAGCACTCTATAAGGGAGAGCCTATTCCCATAACCTACCAAGGGATGTTTGTAAGTGAAAAAGATGTGGCTGAGTTTGAGAGAATCTCGCGAATAATGATGTCTATAAGTAGAAAGGTAGCCAAGGAATATGTTGAGAATCCTTCTTATAGGGAACTCTTTAATTTCTCTCCAGACTTAGAAGAGTTAATCTTAGTAGATCCAGGCTATGATATACCAGTTCCTATGGCTAGATATGATATTTTCTACAATGGACCTGGGGATTTTAAGTTCTGTGAATTTAATACTGATGGTTCTTCGGCAATGAACGAGGATGACGTATTAGGTAAAATTCTCTTAGAGACTAAGGCTTTTCAGGCTTTTGGGGAAAGTTATGAGATTAGTCAATTTGAACTCTTTAAGTCTTGGGTAGAAAAAACTGTTGAACTCTACAGAGAATATAAGTTTAAGGACCATCCTGTGGTGGCCATCGTAGATTTTACTGACAAAGGGACTACTAAGGAATTCGAGAGATTTGTCCAGACCTACGAAGAGATGGGCTATAGGTGTTTTATTGCAGATATTAGAAATTTAGAATACCGAGATGGGTCTCTTGTCTACCAAGGTGAGAAGATTGACTTAGTATATCGTAGGGCTGTCACTATGGATATTATGGATAAACTAGATCAGGTTCAAGATTTTATCCAAGCCTATAAAGACGGAGTTTTTATGATGGTCGGTTCCTTCAGATCCCATATGATGCATAGTAAGCTTATTTTTAAAATACTTTTAGACTCTAGAACTAAGCTCTTACTCGAGTCCGATGAGAATAAATTTATTGAAAAGCATATACCTTTTACGGCCAACCTAAATACCGAGGAAGATTACAAAAAGGTCTTAACTTTTAAGAATAAGTATATACTAAAGCCCCATGAAGGCTATGCTTCCCAAGGTATTTACTCGGGCCGGGAACATGATGAAGAAGAATGGAAGGAAATTTTAGATAGGATTTACGATCAGGGCTATATTTATCAGGATTATGTAGATGTAGACCCAGTGGATTTTGTTGAATTTATAGATGGCAAGTTAGAGGTTAACCCCTTTGGTTTTGTAATGGGCCTTTTTATCTACAAGGAGGAATTCCAGGGGCTTTACACTAGAATTGGTAGGGAAGCTCTAATTTCTGGAGCTAGAGATTATTATACCAGTCCTAATTTCCTTGTTAAACCATAGAAAGAAGACATATAATCGTATATAATAAACGAAAAAGGAACAGATGTCTGTTCCTTTTCTCATGGACTAATTAGGAGGTTAAAATGGATACACGGATTTTTGTGGGTAAAGAAAAAAACTATGATGCCGAAGCACTCCTGCTTGAAAGAGAATTGAGAGAGGGCTTGGGGATTGAGGGTCTGACGGGCTTAATCAAGTATAGGATTTACGATGTTTTTGGTGTTCAAGAAGGGGATAGGAGTCTACTGGAAGATATTTTTCTAAATTCCACTAGGGACAAGGTAATATATGAGGTTGATAAGGGAGAGTTTTTCCTAGCTAGGGAAAATCTACCGGTTCAATTTGACCAGGCTGGAGATGCAGCTGAGGAAATTTTCTACATTAGGACTGGTAGAAAAATTGAAATTCACTCAGGTGAACTCTTTGTCTTTAAGGGCAACCTATCCAAAGAAGACCTAGAAAGTATTAAAGCCTATATGATTAACCCTGTAGAGATGAGGGTTAAAGACCTTGGCCAGTTTTTAGTTCCAAAGATTGAGGAAGTGTTGGAAACTCCAACTTTTAATGGATTTATTGACTACTCTGATGAGGAGCTTCAGGCCTTTCACAAGGACCAGGGGCTGGCTATGGCCTTTGAGGACCTTGCCTATATCCAAGAATACTTTATTAAAGAAGATAGGGATCCAACAGAAACAGAAATCCTAGTCTTAGATACCTACTGGTCTGATCACTGCAGGCATACTACCTTTGAAACTGAAATAACCAAGCTTGAAGTTCAGGAGGGCCTATTTAAGGAAAGGATTGAAAAAGCCTTTGAAGCCTACCTAGAAACTAAGGACCAAGCAGACAGAGGAGACAGGGCTAGAACGCTGATGGACATGGCAACCGTCGTAGGGTCTTATTTTAGAAAGACTGGGGAGCTGGCGGATCAGGAGGTCTCATCAGAAATCAACGCTTGCTCAGTTCACATTGAAGTTGAGGAAGATGGTGTAAAAAAGCCATGGCTCCTTATGTTTAAAAATGAAACCCACAATCATCCAACAGAGATCGAACCTTATGGTGGTGCTGGTACTTGCCTAGGAGGAGCTATTAGAGACCCTCTTTCAGGAAGGGCTTATGTATACCAAGCTATGAGACTGACTGGGGCAGGGGATATTACTCAGGACCTTTCCCAGACTCTTGAGGGTAAGTTACCCCAGGCCTATATTTCTAAGAGAGCTTCTGACGGATACTCAGACTACGCCAACCAAATTGGCTCGGCAGCTACCTATGTAAGGGAGTTTTATCACCCAGGCTTTATTGCCAAGAGGATGGAGCTAGGAGCTGTAGTTGGAGCCACTCCTTTAGAGAATGTCACTAGGAAAGAGCCGGTGGCAGGAGATGTTGTACTTTATCTTGGAGGAAAGACAGGCAGGGACGGAGTTGGTGGAGCTACAGGGTCTTCTGTTGAGCACGACGAAAAAACTGAAGTCAGAGCATCTTCTGAAGTTCAGAAGGGAAATCCACCACCAGAAAAGAAAATCATGAGGCTCTTTACTAATCCGGAGTTCTCAGTTTTAATTAAAAAATCCAATGATTTTGGAGCTGGTGGAGTATCGGTAGCCATTGGAGAGTTGGCTGAAGGAATGGATATTTGCTTGGATTCGGTGCCAGTTAAGTACCCAGGCCTTAACGGGACAGAACTAGCGATTTCAGAGTCCCAGGAGAGAGTGGCCATAGTAGTAGCTGCCGAAGACATGGAAAAGGCTCAGAAGCTGGCCTTAGAAGAAGATTTAGAGGCGATAAAGGTTGCTGATATTACCGACTCTGGCAGGCTGGTAGTCAATTTCCAAGGTAGGAAAATCGTAGACATTTCTAGGGCTTTCTTAGATACTAACGGTATTAGGCAGTCTCAAGAAGTATCCATTGATTCTAAGGCTAGGGGCGACAACCCCTTCGAACTGGGCTTAGGCATTGAAGTAAATAGGGAGAATATCTTAGCCAACCTAAGCCATTTAAATACAGCCATGCAAAAGGGTATGGTTGAGAAGTTTGACTTTTCAGCTGGCAGGTCAACGGTTCTAGCTCCCTTCGGAGGGAAATATAGGCTAACCGAAAATGATGCGTCTGTCCAAAAGTTGCCTACTAAGGGGTATACGGAAACTGTATCTGCAATGACATCAGGCTACAGTCCTTTTGTTGCTTCCTATAGCCCATACTTAGGTGGAGCCTTTTCAGTGGTAGAAGCCTTAGCCAAGTT
>CAZFXW010000010.1:23445-29385 GCA_964523385.1 uncultured Peptoniphilaceae bacterium
GGTGGCAGTGGGGATTCCCTACAACAAGGCTAGGCTAACAAATCAGGAATACTTTGGCAGGTTAGATAAGGATCAGGAGAGATGGGGAGAGCCGGCAGCAGCACTTTTAGGCTTAGTTGAAGCCCAACTAGCCTTTAAGACTCCGGCAATAGGGGGCAAGGATTCAATGTCAGGCACCTTTAACGACCTTCACGTCCCACCAACCCTGGTTACCTTTGCTGTAAAGACGGCTCAGGTAGAGGAATTAATTAGCCCGGAACTTAAAGGACCAGAAACAAAGCTATACCTTTGGAAGCCTTCCGTTAGAGAAGACTACAGTCCAATTTACCAGGATATTAAGGCTGGCTTTGAAGAGATTTCTAGAGAAATCTCTTCCGGCAATATAATCTCTGCTAAGGTCTTAGGATTTGGAGGAATATCTGAAACTCTGGCAAAGATGAGCTTTGGTAATAAGTGTGGATTCGAAATCGAAACCAAGGAAAATATCTTTAATGCTTTACCAGGCGCCATGATTTTAGAGGCTGTGGATCAGTTGGGAGAGGGTTTTATCCATCTAGGTAGGACCAATTCTGGACAGTCGATGGTCTTTAATGGAATTGAGCTTAGCATCGATGAGGCTATAGAAGAATCGATGGCTCTTTTTGAGGATATCTATCCTACCTCTGTTGAAGTTGAAGAAGATATCTTCAAAGGACAAACTCCAGAAGGCTGTAAGACAGAATTGGCTGGAAAAAAAGCTTTGATTCCAGTAGTTCCAGGAACTACTGGAGAAAGGGACATGGCCAAAGCTTTGAGGTCAATAGGTGTTCAGGTAGAGGAATATATCTTTAAGACAACTAGCCCAGAGCTTGTAGAAGAGTCTTATATAAAGTTGGCGGCAAAGCTTGAGCAGGTGGATATACTTGCTATGACTGGTTCTTCAGATTTAGGAAACGAGCCTAACGGTGGAGCTAAGGTTCTAGCTGCAATCTTGAAAGATCATAGGGTTAGAGAAGCTGTTGAAGGTTTAAGGGAGAGAAAGGGTCTAATTATCGGGGTAGATGCAGGCTTTAAGGCTCTTTTAGACACAGGCATACTTTTAGGAGATGTGGATGTATCAATAGAAAAAAATGCTATTGGAAGGCATCTATCGTCTCTTGTAGAGACAGTGGTTTTATCCGACTCCCCTTGGGCAGGTGTTGAGGGTTTAGGAGATTCAGGCTTAGTCCCATTATCAACTTCAGAGGCTAGGCTTGTAATGGAAGATGCTGTAGCAAAAGATCTTCGCGAGAGGGGCTTAGTTTACTCAGTTTATGCTCAACCTAATTCTGCTGGCTCAGCTTATGGTATTGAGGGGCTAGTATCTGAAGATGGACTTGTCTTAGGAAGAATGACCCATCCAGAGAGAATGGAAGAAGGCTTGTATATTAATAGATAAGAGATTTATTTGAGGAGGGAGAAATCCCTCCTTTTCTATTTTTTGAAGAAAACATTTTTCTTTGGTACAATGTAAGGACAAAAGAAAAGTTCCGAAGCCTTATTTTCTACGGTAGTCGAGGGAAAACTATGAAAGTATGGCCGAGTATTTTTACTCCAGGGTTAGGGGGGAAACCTTCTGGCCTTCCAATTTGAAAAGGACACCTACCCTTGCTATTTTGGTGTCCAAAATAGCTTTTTTTATTGTCAAATTTAACTAGGGAGAAATTTAAGTAGGGAGAATAAAAGATGAAGAGATTAGCACTGCTAGCATTGGCGCTTGTATTAAGTGGATTAGTTGGTTGTAGTGGAGAAACAAAAATGAAAGATAATCAAATTATAGTTTTTGCGGCCGCTTCATTATCAGAGAGTTTGGAAGAAATAAAAGAAAGCTATGAAAAGGATAGGAATGTTGAGCTAGTATTTAACCTAGATTCGTCTGGTACTTTAAAAAATCAAATAGACCATGGAGCTGATTGGGATATTTTTATATCGGCAGCCAAGAAACAGATGGATGGATTAGACCCTGAGCTAGTAGATGGACTAAAATTTTACATAGATTCAGACTCTAGGGTAGATCTATTAGAAAACAAGGTAGTCCTAGTGTCTAAGGATGAAGATACGCCGATAAGAAGTTTTGAAGATTTAGCTACTATGGACGTTATTTTAGCTATAGGAAATGAAGATGTGCCAGTTGGCCAGTATTCTGAGGAAATATTTAAAAGTCTAGGCATCTGGGACCAGGTGAAAGAAAAAGCTAACTTAGGCTCTAATGTTAAAGAAGTGACAACATGGGTTGGTGAAGGAGCCGTAGATGGAGGTGTGGTCTATAAGACCGACGCAACCGCCGCCGGCCTACATATTATTGACCAAGCTGGCTTAGATTTATTAGATACACCTGTGGTCTATCCTATGGCTAAAAACAGTGCTAGTAGCTCGGCTTTGGCAGATGATTTTTATAAGTACTTAAGGTCAGAGCCAGCAATGGAGATTTTTAAGAAGTACGGTTTTGAGGAGTAGGATATGGATTTATTTCCTTTAGTCAATTCTCTGAGGATTGCACTTATTGCTACAATTATTACCTTTAGCCTTGGGACCTTCGCCGCCTACTATGTATCAAAAATAGAGGGGGGCGTTCAAGGACTTTTAGATATGTTATTTATGCTTCCACTGGTTCTACCACCTACGGTTATTGGTTTTTTTATACTCAAGGTCACTGGGCCAAGTTCGAGCCTAGGTATGATGGCTAGTAAATTTTTGAATACTAATCTCGTGATGAAATGGCACTCAGGCATTGGAGCTAGTGCAGTGGTAACCTTTCCCCTTATGTATAGGACAGCTAGAGGAGCCTTTGAGGCCTTCGATGAGGACCTAAGGTATGCAGCTCAAACTCTGGGGAGATCTAATCTATGGATTTTCTGGAATGTGGTTATGCCTAACTCTAGACAGGGGATTTTGGCTGGAGTTGTTTTGACTTTTGCAAGGGCTTTGGGTGAATACGGGGCAACTAGCATGGTTAGTGGATATGTTCCTGGAAAAACCGCCACTATATCGACAACTGTCTACCATCTTTGGAGTACGGGTCAGGATAGCCAGGCCTATAAGTGGGTAATACTAAATGTCTCTATATCCCTAGTTGTTTTGATGGTCATCAATGTCTTCGAAAGGAGAGATAGATATGCTCCAGGTAAGTCTTAAAAGAAAATATGGCTCCTTTCAAATAGACTGTGACTTTAAGACTCAGGCCGATGTGACAGGTATTTTAGGAGCATCTGCCTCTGGTAAGTCCCAAACTCTAAAGATGATAGCTGGGGTAGTAAAGCCTCATGGAGGTGAAATAATCCTCAAGGATAGGATCCTTTATTCTAGTGAAAGAGGAATTAATCTTTCACCTCAGGATAGGAGAGTGGGGTTGATGTTTCAAGATTTTGCCTTATTTCCAAATATGACGGTGGCTGAAAACTTAAAGGTTGGTCAAAGGATGGCTGATTCGCCAGAGCTTGAAAAAATCATGGATATCTTAGATTTAGGAAAGATAGCTGGCCTTAAGCCTAGGGCCCTCTCAGGTGGTCAAAAGCAGAGGCTGGCCCTCGGTAGGATTATATTGAACGAGCCTGAGATTATACTCCTAGATGAGCCCTTCTCTTCTCTAGATGATTATTTGAAATGGAAAATCGAGTTGGAAATATTCGATTACTTAAAGGATTTAGATATACCTATAGTCTTCGTATCTCATAATAGGGGAGAGGTTTTTAGAAATTGTGAAAAGATTGTGGTTATGAAGGACGGAAAGTCTGAAGAGATTCAAAAATCCGATGAGATCTTTTATAATCCTCAGACTATGGCAGCGGCCCTTATCTCTGGATGTAAAAATTTCTCGCCTATTAAAAGGCTTGGTGAAAAAAGGGTTTTGGCTAAGGCTTGGGGACTAGAGTTTACTACTGGTGAGCCAGTAAGTGATAAGGTAGATACTTTGGGAATTAGGTCTCATTTTTTTAAAGTAATCGATGACGATTCGGGTGTAAATACCTATGATTATAAAATTGACAAGAAAATTGAGGATTTATTTGAAGATATATATATATTAGATACTAAAGGGGAAAAGATAAGGATAGAGCTTAGAAAGGACCAGGCTGTAAAATCAGATGTGATTAGGCTTCAGGTTCTACCAGAGGATGTTTTCCTTCTCAGTTCTGAAGATGAGGAGGAAGGAGGTATAGAATGAGAGATTCATATGGTAGGAAAATCGACTATCTAAGGATATCGGTTACCGATAGGTGTAACTTTAGGTGTGTCTATTGTATGCCAGAAGAGGGAATTGAAAAGTTAGCCCAAAAGGATATTCTTTCCCTAGAGGAAATTATAGAAGTTGTGGAGATTGCCGCAGAGACAGGGGTAAGGAAGATTAGGTTTACCGGTGGAGAGCCCCTTATAAGGAGAAGTTTTATAGACCTACTTGAAAGGGTAGGAAAGATAGAGGGTATTGAAGATCTTGCCATTACAACCAATGGCTATTTATTTTCTCCTATGGCAGAAGATTTGAAAAAAGTAGGTTTAAAAAGGGTGAACTTTTCCCTGGATACCTTAGATAATACAAAGTTTAAGCAAATTACCAGAGGCTTTGATCTTGATAGGGTATTAGAGGCTATAGATTTGGCATTAGAGTTGGACTTTGAAGTTAAGGTCAACACTGTCTTAATCGATGGGTTTAATGATGATGAAATAGAGGACCTGGTTCACTTTACCAAGGATAGGGATTTAGAACTTAGATTTATTGAGTTGATGCCAATAGGAGAGTCGGCTAACCTAGGAGATAACCTTGTAACTAAAAATCAGGTTTTAGAGAGAGTTGCAGGTTTAAAGGCTTTGGGAATTTCTGGAGTAGCTGAGCTATTTAAAATGCCCGGCTATCAGGGAAGGCTAGGATTTATCAGCCCTATGTCCCATAGTTTCTGTTCAGCTTGTAACAGGCTTAGACTAACAGCTGATGGCAAGTTAAAGCCTTGTCTTCACTCGAGGGCAGAACATGACCTATTGGGTCTTTCTATGGATGAAAAGAGAGAAGTATTTCTTCAGGCCATAGGAGCCAAGCCAAAGGAGCACAACCTTAAAGAGGGAAGCGAGACAGAAAGAACAATGAACAAAATTGGAGGTTAAATGGATAGATTAACTCATTTTAATAAGGATGGTAGGGCCACCATGGTAGACGTTTCAGATAAGGAAGAAAGCTCTAGGTTGGCAAGGGCTTATGGAAAGGTCCTCTTAAATTCTCAAACTTTTGCTAGAGTATCAGAGGGTCATTTAGAAAAAGGCGATGTTTTAGGAACGGCTCAGATTGCAGGAATAATGGGAGCAAAGAGAACTTCAGACATTATACCCATGTGCCATCCAATTTTAATTGATGGAGTAGATATTGAGTATAACTTAGATGAAGATGAGTTTAGTATAGAAATTTTTGCCACTGTAACCACAACAGGAAAAACAGGCGTTGAGATGGAGGCCTTGACTGCAGTGTCGGCGGCTGCATTGACTATCTATGACATGGTTAAGGCGGTACAAAAAGATGTGGAGATTGGGGAAATCAAATTGTTAAAGAAAACAGGGGGAAGGGGAGGAGACTATGAGTATGACAGTGGTAGCCGTTAATCTTAGCCAGGAAAAGGGAGTTAGGAAGACTCCGGTAGATAGGATAGAGCTCAGGGAAAACCACGGTATAGTCGGTGATGCTCATGCTGGTCCCTGGCATAGGCAGATTTCCCTTCTAGGCCAAGAATCGGTGGATAAGTTGAGGGCAGCCATGCCAGATTTAAAAGCAGGTGATTTTGCAGAAAACATTCTTACCCAAGGCCTTGAGCTTTACACCTTACCCATTGGAACAATTCTAAATATAGGAGACTGCCAGCTAGAAGTTACTCAGATTGGTAAAGAGTGCCACCATGGTTGTGAGATTAGGCATATAACTGGGGATTGTGTCATGCCTAGAGA
>CAZFXW010000011.1:0-18734 GCA_964523385.1 uncultured Peptoniphilaceae bacterium
TTGGATTAATTTACCGGCTAAGGAAAAGATGACTATTCCTGAATATTTTGAGATTAATAAGGAAGAGATTGCTAGAAAAGACACAGATTATGGAGTCCTTAGGGTTCTATCTGGCGAGCTTGATGGTGTTAAAGGTGTTACTCCTAGGCATTTACCTGTTGATTTTTATGATTTTGAAGTCACTGAAGGTATGTCGTTGAGAATTCCTAGGGACACAAGTAAAAATTCTTTCTTATTTAATATCCTTGGAGATGTTGAGATTGGTGGAAGGATTTACAAAGAAAAGACCGCAATGTTGACTGGAGAATCTGATTTTGTTGAATTAAAGGCTATAAATGGGGATGCTAGGGTGTTTTTTATCCAGGGTCCTAAGTTAGAAGAGCCTATAGCTTGGGCTGGCCCTATTGTTATGAATACTAACAAAGAACTTCAAGAAGCTTGGATGGATTTAAGAGAAGGAACATTTATTAGGGATAAAATTTAGCAAAAGGACTTACCATTGGGTAGGTCCTTTTGTATAAGATATATAAAAATTTTACATGGATTTTGCTTAGAATTTATATAACTTACTCATCTCAATTTAATATAGATTTAATCTTTTCTTAATGTATGATACTATAGAGACATAATATACAATGAAAGAGGAATTAAATATATGTCAATATTTAATGTAATCTCCATGTTAGGTGGATTAGCTCTTTTTCTATTTGGAATGGATCTGATGAGCAATAGCTTACAGAATGTTTCTGGAAAACAGCTAAAAAGCCTTATGGAATCATTAACCACTAGTAAGATCAGGGGAGCACTTCTAGGTATGGCTGTAACAGCTTTGATACAGTCGTCTTCAGGGACTACGGTTATTGTTGTAGGGTTAGTAAACTCGGCAATAATGACCTTGACTCAGGCAATCAATGTTATTATGGGTGCTAATATAGGCACAACCATAACTGCCTGGATTTTATCCCTATCATCCTTATCCGGCGATAGTTTAATAGTCAAGTTACTTCAGCCATCAACATTTTCGCCAATTCTGGCTATGATCGGTGTAATTATGACTATGGTGAATAAGGAAAACAAGAAGGCAGAGATTGGTAAAGTAATGATTGGTTTCGCTATCCTTATGTTTGGTATGGGAACCATGTCTGATTCGATGGCACCCTTAGCTGAAGTGCCTGAATTTGCAGATATTATGGTCAAATTCACCAACCCCATACTAGGTATTTTGATGGGAGCTGTAGTAACTGCAATTATTCAATCATCATCAGCATCTATTGGTATTCTTCAATCCCTGAGTTCAACGGGACTTTTACCCTTTGGTGCTGTACTACCAATAATAATGGGTCAAAACATAGGTACTTGTGCTACGGCTCTAATATCTACTATAGGAGCAAAAAGAAATGCAAGGAGAGCAGCTATTCTTCACTTGCTTTTTAATATTTTGGGAGCTGTATTATTTATTTCAGCTGTGTACGTCGGCCATAGTATTTTTGATTTTGCCTTTATGTATCTTACGGCAAAACCTGTATACATAGCTTTATCACATACCTTAATGAATGTTTTTGCTACGATTATACTACTACCGTTATCTCAATACTTAGTTAAACTAGCCTATGTGATATTTCCAATTACTGAGGAAGACTATGATGAAACAGATGCAGAGTTTGAGAAACTAGACCAAAGATTTGTACAGTCTCCTTCAATTGCCCTAGAGCATTGCTATACTCTATCAGTAGATATGTTTATGTTTTCTATAGGAGCAGTTAGAAAGGCAATAGACTTGGTTTATAACTACGACGAGGAAAAGTTTAAAGAGATTAAGGAAATTGAAGATAAGGTTGATAGATATGAAGACAAACTAGGTGAATACTTAGTTGAGATATCCCATCACACTTTGTCTAAAGATGAAATGAAGGTTCAGTCTCTTGTCTTACAGATAATTGGGGACTTTGAGAGAATTGCTGACCATGGTAGGAATATGTCACAATCAGCCAAAGAACTTTATGAAAAGGACTTAGATTTTTCTGAAGCTGCCCAAGAAGAGTTAAGGGTTTACTTCGAAGCTATACTTGATTTACTCGATGAAACCTACCAGGCTTACAATACACTTAGTTTAAGCGCTGCTTATGATATTGAACCTTTTGAAGAGTACATTGATCAAGTGACTGACGAAATCTTAACTAGGCACGTGGAGAGGGTTAGACTTGGCAGTTGTTCGATTGAGATGGGCTTTATCTTATCCGATGTAGTGACAAATTTAGAGAGGGTAGCCGACCATTGTTCTAACATTGGAGTAGCCATTATCCTATCAAATAAAGAGGATTCTCAGCTACATGACTACAAGGCGGGGATACTTAAGGATTCGGAAGAGTTTCTTTCAGTATATAGAAGGAAGCAAGAAAAGTACCGCTTACCAGAAGTAGAAATATAAGAATAAGCCCCAATAGGGGCTTTTCTTTTTTTTGTTAGTATGTGATATACTATAAATCAGCTTTTTGGAGGTAATATGATAAAAAACAAAACTCAAAGGTTAGTGACAACGGGTATTTTTATTACTTTGATAATAGTCGGGGCTTTTATAAAAATCCCATTTCTGTTTGTCCCAATAACCCTTCAGAGTCTTTTCACCATGGCTGCAGGTATCTTTCTAGGACCTGTTTACGGGGCTTTAACGGTCTTAATTTATGTTATTATGGGATTATTAGGTATACCAGTCTTTACAGGGGGTGGAGGCCCAGCTTATGTCTTACAGCCTACCTTTGGTTATTTGATTGGCTTTATAGTTAGTACTTATGTGATTGGCCTATTAGTACAGAATAAAGTAGAGAAGACTTTTAAAGTTATTTTATCTGCAAATATAGTTGGCATGTTCATCAACTATATTTTTGGAGTTGGTTATTACGTAATGATGTCGAAATTCTATTTAGGCACTCCTCTAGATCCAAAAACATTAATGATTTATTTTTTCTTAATCTTTCTACCAGGAGACTTTTTCAAATGTATTCTAGCCGCGGTGGTTGGAAATCGAGTTTTATCTAGTAGAAGAATATAAAAATTGGGAATTACATCCATGAGATGAAAATTTTTCAGGAATTAGTTTTATAAAATGCTGATTTTATAATATGATAGAGGGTGAAAGGGGATTATAATGAGAGTTAAAAATGTAAGTTATAAATTAATGGAAGCGATGTTACTTTTAACGATTCTTTTTATGCCCATGGAAATGTCTATGGATTTAACTATCTATTCCTTTATAACACCGTATAAGGTTTTTTTGCTTGCGCTATATTTAGTTACTTTATATAAGCTCAGAGACAAGAGTTTTAGAAATGATTTTATTAGCAGCAATATTGAGCAGGTAAAGAAGTACAAAATATTAGTAATTATTCTTTTGCTTTACTATGGTTTTGATTTATTGTCAGTTTTATGGACGGCAGACAAGTTTTTTTCCTTAAAGAAGTATGTTACAGTTGTTCCAATAGCAACTCTCGTTCCATATATCTTTTATTATTTTAGGCCAGGAATACAAGATTATGAGAAAGATGAAAATTTAATGAAGTTGTTTACTACGATGGGAGCAGTAGCTGTTATTTTATCGGTTATAGCCTGGGTCTTATACCTAATATTTGGTAGCACTTATTACCAACTTAGGATGTCACTACAGTCTGATTATAATCAATTCGTTACATCTATATTATTAGGCTACCTTTGTGGTCTTGTTCCTATTGCAAGGTTTTCATCAAGAAGAAAATATCTTTTATATGTTGTTTATTCAGCGATAATAATGCCAATTATGTTCACTGCTGGGTCGAGAAGAACGACGATTGCTTTGCCGTTAGTAGTTATAGTTTCAGTTATTCCTTTTATATATTACGAATCTAGAAAGAGGAAGAATTTTGGAAAAGCTCTTATCAGACCTTTAGTATCGCTCTTTGCTATTGGGATTTCAATGTTTCTATTAGTTGAAGGTTATACCTATGATTCTCACAGGAGTTATTTAGAGAAAGAAAGGGTAGCTAGGCAAAGCGGAGTGAGATTGGTATCAGCGGCTATGGATAACTCAGCGGGCATAATACATGACTTTAGATTGGAGCGTAGCTTATCTGAAGTATCTGGTACTTTAGCAGATGGAGAAGCAGCATCGGCTAGGAGCATACTTTGGGACGTAGCACTTACGGAAATTTCAAGATTTAGTCCAAAGGAAATCCTGATTGGTAAAGGTGGATCTTTTCAAAAAGAAGTATATCAAGGTGATTATGCCCTTGAAGTATATAAGAGAAATGATATTAGGGAAATTCCTAAGTATCAACATCCTCATTCAATGATATTTCTAGAGATGTTAAATGGAGGAGCTATAAAATTGGCTCTTACCTTAAGTTTTGTATTGACTCTTGTAATTTATTGCTTTAGGATTATTAGATCAGATTTTGGAGTAGGCGTAATTCTTCTTGCCTATGGAGCTTTATTTTTGGCTGGGCAGATTATAGATTCTTATTATGGTATAACTCAAAATCGATTAACTTGGATCTATATGTTTTTAATGATAGGATCCTATAGTTTGTTTTATAAGAAAAAAATAGTTAAAAAAGCGCCCTAGGGCGCTTTTTTAAAATAATATATCTCCTTTTAAGAGGATGATTGAAATTAGAACATGATATCTAATGTTCGAATCATCAAGATCTAAGTTAATTATCTCTTCAATTTTACCTACCCTATAGACAATAGTATTTCTATGAACATTTAGGAGCTCAGCTGTGTTTACGAGACTCCTTTCCTTAGAAATATAGGCATAGAGAGTTTCTAAAAAGTCAGTGTCATTTTCCTCATCATGTTTCTTAAGTTCTAGTATCTCTGGTCTTATAAAAACCTCCGTGTTATATCCTTGGTATATAAGATAAAGAACTTTCAGAGTATCTGTCGACATATCTATAACACCAGGTTCTAAGATCCTTAAATTTAACATCTGTAGGAACTTATAATGATTTTTTATTGAACTAAGGCCCAGGAAGTTTACTGAAGAAAAGACTTTAGTATCATCGTTATTTTCAAGCTCCATTCTTATCTCGTTCATAAGAATCTTGGTATTTGCTTTTGTTGAAGAAACTAAAATTAAATACTTTGCATCATCTTTTATTATTAAGGATGATGTCGAATATTTCTCATTTAAGAAGCTAGTTATTTTTTGAATGCTTTCATACTTACTAGATACTAGGAGTATAAGTTTATACCTATCTTCTAAAGCCCAATTTATTGTCTTTAGATGTTTGTAGGCACCTTCTTCATCTATATTTTTGTCACTAATAATAGATTCTAGGATGTTTTTGCTTAGTTGATAAAAAGCATCTTTCTTTGCATTAAAAAAATCATCTAATTTTTCTGCAAGTAATTCGCACAAAAGTGGGAAGAGTGAAAGCTGATACTCCTTAGATAAATTATTATTATACATAAGGCTGAGGGAGCCAAGAATTTTTTTACCTTCTCTAATGCTATAAGAGGTTAACGTTTGTTGGGGGTAATACTTATAAGAATTACTATTTCTAAACAAAGTTGCACCCTTAGCGTCATTTAGAAGCATTTCTATATTCGTTGCCTTATAAATGTTTAATAATAGTGTTTCTAAGTTATGACCTTGGTAAAGCATAGTAAGGATCATCATCTGCAGCTCATTATATTTTTTAAATAAATCACTAAGTTCATTAATAAGTTTTTCTTTGGATATGCTTTCCTCAATAACAATAAGATTTACTAACTTATCTTCTTCGATTTCTCCAAGAAGGAGATGAGTATCTACTAATATAAAACTAGCTTCCTTTTCCTTTTTACTCAAGGACATATATTTTGTAACATCTGTTAAATAAAGTGTATCTTTATCAATTATCTCATTTTCCAATACTTTAAAGTTAGAAAAAGACTTATCAATCAGATTATAACTTTTTGGTGAAAAATCCTTAAATTCTTCTATTAAAATATAGGGAGTTATATTCACGGCAATCACATCCATTTCTTCTCATTTATTTTATCATACTTCTTAGTTTTAAAGAATGTTAGATTTACTTTGATACTGTAAACTAGTTGATTATACTGTGATAATTAATCAATCTTCTCTTAGATAGATAAGTTTTGTTTGAAATTATTTAGAAAATAAGGTAAAATGAAAGGAGAGAATACTTATATTTTTATGGGAATGGTGAGCTATGAAATTAGACCAATTTTCAAGAAGTGATAGAGTATATGGATGGGGCACTTCAGAGTATTTGTCTAAGAAGAAAGTAATACTTTTTGGTGCTGGTGGTGTAGGTTCCTATATTGCTGATGCATTGATTAGAACTGGTCTTGGTCATCTTCATATTGTTGACCCAGATATAGTTGATATTACAAATATCAATAGACAGTTACAGGCAGATCACGATAGTATTGGACATCAAAAATGCATGGTCCTTAAAGATATGCTTCTTAAAAGAAATCCCCATGCGAATATAAGATGCTCTAATGTATTCGTAACTAAGGAAAATATTGACGATTTTCCACTAGATAAGTATGATTACGTAATTGAAGCTGTGGACACAGTAGAGGCCAAGCTTTCAATAATAGAAAAATCATATACTGAAGGAGTCAAGGTTATTAGCTCGATGGGAGCAGGTAATAAAATTGATCCTACTCAGCTTAGGATATCACCAATAAAGGATACAGAGTATTGTCCTTTGGCAAGGGTTATGAGACGAGAGTTGATGAAAAAGGCTATAAATGATTTACCCGTTTTATGGTCTCCGGAGCTACCAATTAAGCCACTTGATGATGGAACAGATAGCCCAGGATCCAGTGCTTTTGTCCCTCCAGCAGCAGGACTATGTATAGCTGCTCGGGTTGTAGAGGATTTAGTGGGAGAAGATACAGATGGAGAAATTAGGAATAGTTATAAAAAGCGAAGATGATTTTGCAGAGGTTATAGTTCAAAGGACCTCAGCCTGTACAGGGGGTTGTAAGACCTGTTCTGGTTGTGAAACGCCTAATCTAACAATTAGCTTACCCAATGAAATTGGGGCACAGGCCGGAGATGTAGTTCAACTAATTGGAAATAGCACAAGCGTAATAAAGTATACATTTCTTATGTATGTTTTGCCGCTTATGGTGTTTATTATAAGTATTGTCTTTTCGTATAATTATATGGCTAGTATTAATATCGAAAACCATGAATTATACAGCTTTTTGATTGGAGTAATAGCTTTCTTTCTGTCATATCTGTTTGTTAGACAGGTGGATAAAAGAAAGGATATTACCTCAGAAATAATAAAAATGGACAAAATCATTGATTTGGAAGAAAACAAAGGAGGATGTTAATGGATTTTCAACACTTAAAAGAAAAGTCACCACTAATTTATGAGAACATCATGAAGGAAATCAACAGACAGAACGAGCACATCGAGCTGATTGCATCAGAGAACTTCGTAAATGTGGAGATTCTAGAAGCACTAGGTTCACCGCTTAACAACAAATATGCAGAGGGTTACCCTGGCAAGAGATACTACGGTGGTTGTGAGTTTGTTGACGTAATTGAAGAGTATGCTAGAACAACTATGTGTGAGCTTTTTGGAGCTGATCATGCTAACGTACAGCCTCACTCAGGAGCTAACGCAAATATGGGAGTATACCTTGCAACTTTAGAGCCGGGTGACAAAGTAGTTGGAATGAACTTATCAGAAGGTGGTCACCTAACACATGGTTCACCAGTAAATATTTCAGGAAAATACTTCAATTTCGTTGACTATGGAGTAGATCCAGAAACTGAAATGGTTGACTATGATGTAGTAAGGGAAGTAGTTGTTAGAGAGAAGCCAAAGATGCTAGTTGCTGGAGCATCAGCTTATCCTAGAGAACTGGACTTCGCAAAGTTCAAGGAAATTGCTGACGAAGTAGGAGCTTTGTTCCTAGTAGATATGGCCCACATCGCAGGATTAGTTGCTACAGGCCTACACCAATCTCCAGTACCATATGCAGATTTTGTAACAACAACAACACACAAGACTCTAAGAGGACCAAGAGGTGGAGCTATCCTTTGTAAGGAAGAGTGGGCAAAGAAAATTGATAGTGCAATTTTCCCAGGACTACAAGGTGGACCACTAGAGCATGTTATCGCAGGTAAGGCCATCTGCTTCGAGCAGGCATTGAAGCCAGAGTTTGTTGAATACTCAAAGCAAGTTCTAAAGAACGCTAAGGTTCTTGCAGATTACCTACACGAAAATGGCGTGAGAATTGTTTCTGGTGGAACGGATACTCACTTAATGCTAGTAGATGTTACTGGACTAGGAATTACTGGTGCAGAAGCAGAAGCTATGTTAGAAGAAGTTGCAATTGCTACTAACAAGAACACTATTCCAAATGATACACAGTCACCATTTGTAACATCTGGAATTAGGCTTGGATCACCAGCAATGACCACAAGAGGATTCAAAGAGGCTGAATTTGAGGAAGTAGCTAAGATTATCATAGCTTGCCTAAAGAAAGAAGAAAAGCCAGAGGTTCTAAAAGAGCGAGTACTAGCGATGACTTCAAAGTACCCACTATATAGATAATAAATAATGAGACAAGCAGCTTCGGCTGCTTGTTTTTTTGAAAGCTATTATACTTTAATAAGGGAAAATCAAGTATAATAGGACTGAGGTGATATTTTGATTAGAGGATTAGTATCTGTAGTCGGCAGGCCAAACGTAGGAAAGTCGACTTTATTTAATAAATTAATACAAAGTAAAGAGGCTATCACTGAAGATACACCAGGTGTAACCAGAGATAGGCTTTATAGGGAAGCTGAGTGGACCGGCACTAAATTTATGTTAGTAGACACTGGAGGATATGAGAGTTCAGAGAAAGATCTAATGTCTGTTAATATAAAAAAGCAAGTTGAGTTTGCTATAGACTCTTCAGACATAATACTCTTTGTAGTAGATGGTAGGGCAGGAGTATTAGGTGATGACAGAGAAATAGCGAATCTTTTAAGAAGAACTGATAAAAAGGTGATTGTTGCTGTCAATAAAATAGACACTAGCCATACGCCTGACTCAGTATATGAATTCTACGAACTTGGTTTTGAAGATGTGCTAGTTATTTCAGCCGAACAGTCATACGGGCTAGGTGATTTACTAGATAAAATTGTTGAAAACTTGCCTCAGAAATTAGAGGAAATAGATGATGATGCCTTGACTGTTGCTATTATTGGTAAACCAAATGTAGGCAAGTCCTCACTGTTGAATAGGATATTAGGCGAGGATAGGATGATAGTCACAGATATAGCTGGTACCACTAGGGATGCAATAGATGCTCTAGTAGAGGTAAATGGGGTTAAGTATAACTTAATAGATACGGCTGGTCTTAGGCGAAAGAGATCAGTTGAAGAAGGTATAGAGCGTTATTCGGTTATTAGGACTCTTTCAGCCATCGATAGATCTGATATTTGTCTTTTGCTAATTGATGCGTCTGAAGGAGTTAGCGAACAGGATACTAAGATAGCTGGCTATGCCCATGAGACTGGTAAAGCAATAATAATCCTGGTAAATAAGTGGGACCTAATTGAAAGATCTTCTGGAGCTATGAAGGCTTTTACTGAGCAGATAAGAACCAGGCTAAGCTTTATACCATATGCTAGGGTTCATTACATCTCTGTTTTAACTGGTATGGGCTTAGATGAAATTTTTCCTATTATAAATCAGACTAATGAGTATTATAATCTTAGAGTTGCCACTTCTTCGCTAAATGAGGTTATTGCAGAAGCTATGATGCTTAGGGAGCCTCCTATACAAAAAGGTCAGAGGTTAAAGATATTTTATGCTACCCAAAGGGCTGTTAGGCCTCCAACTTTTACAATTTTTGTTAATAATTATGAATTATTACACTTTTCCTATGAGAGGTATTTAGAAAATACCTTGAGGCAAAAGTATGGTTTTCTAGGCACGCCTATAAAATTAGAGTTTAGAAGTAGGAGTAGCTAATGGTTGTTGGATTTGTTATAGCTTATCTACTGGGAAATTTTACTGCCGGATACATTATATCAAGATTTTTCTATGGTCAAGATATTAGGAGTAAGGGTAGTGGTAATGTAGGGGCTACTAATGCCCTTAGAGTGCTAGGAAAGAAAGCTGGAGCCCTTACATTGCTTTTAGACTGCTTAAAAGGAATAGTGGCTGTTTATATAGGAGGACTAATAGGAGGAAGCTATGGTAACTTGCTAGCCTCACTAGGTGTAGTCCTAGGCCATATGTTCCCCATATTCTTTGGATTTAGAGGAGGCAAGGGAATTGCCACATCTTTAGGTGTCCTTTTAGCCTTAGATTATAAAATGGCTCTTGTCTTATTAAGTGTTTTTATAATTACAGTAGCATTATCAAGAATGGTCTCCTTAGGTTCTGTCTTAGCGGCCCTATCATCGGGAGTGTATGCAGCATATTATTATTTCAACAATGACAAAATGTTTGTGTTAACTATACTTATAATAGCATCTTTAGTAGTAATTAAGCATATTCCAAATATTAAGCGGATTATAAATGGAGAAGAAAGTAGGTTAGGAAGGTAGATATGAAGGCATCTGTTGTAGGTGGAGGTAGCTGGGGGTTAGCCTTAGCTAATGTTTTGGCAGATAATGGTCACCAGGTACAAGTGTATATGAGAAATCCGGACTCGATTGAAGAATTTAATTCTACTAGAACTGTTAACAGGTATTTGCCAGAAGTTAGTTTAAATAAAGATATAAAGGCCGTGGCCAACTATAATGAACTAAGGGGGAGCGAAATAGTAGTCTACGCAGTGCCAACCCAACAAGTTAGGTCAGTTCTTGAAAAAACTAGCCATCTGTATCCAGGGTCTATATTCGTTAACGTAAGCAAGGGCATTGAATTAGGGAGCAATAAAAGGGTATCACAGATATTTTCTGACTTTATTGATCCGGCTAATTTTGTAACACTGTCGGGTCCTAGCCATGCTGAAGAAGTAGCGGTGAGGATGCCGACAGCTGTTGTTTCTTCTTCAATGTATAAAGCATCTATGGAAAAAGTACAAGATGCATTTATGAACAATTATTTTAGGGTCTATACAAATGCTGATTTAGTGGGCGTAGAGCTAGGTGGGGCTACTAAGAATATACTGGCATTGGCTATAGGCGCAGTTGAAGGCTTAGGTTATGGTGATAATACCTCTGCTGCAATAATGACTAGGGGAATGCACGAGATCGTTAGGCTAGGTATAGAGGTGGGGGGAAACCCAGCAACTTTTTATGGCCTAACAGGTATGGGTGATATGATTGTAACGGCCTCTTCTAAGCACAGTAGGAACCGGAGGGCTGGACTTCTTTTAGGCCAGGGTTGTAATATAGAGGAAGTAGAGAAAAAAGTTGGCATGGTCGTAGAAGGACTTACAACAACAAAGGCAGTTTATACATTAGCTAAAGAATTAAATGTGGATATGCCTATAACAAGGGCCCTTTATAAAGTTTTATTTGACGGAATTTCCCCAGAAGATATAGCTCAAGAGCTTATGGATCGGGAAAAGAAAACAGAGAACTTATATTAGAGGTGTAAATTGATAAAAGAAAATTTTGAAAAAATAAAAAAAAGGATAGAAGATATTAAAGGAGTCCCTTATGATGAAGCTGGGGTCACTGTTGTTGCTGTATCAAAATACCATCCAGCATCTGTTATAGCTGACGCTAGAGAAGCAGGTGTAACCGATATAGGCGAGAATAGGGTCCAAGAACTAATCCCAAGATTAGAGGAAGCAATTGAAGAGGGTATGGATGATTTAAATTTTCATATGGTAGGTCATCTTCAATCTAATAAAGTTAGGGATTTAGTCGGAAAAGTAAAATTAATTCATTCCGTAGATAGAAAAAGCTTGCTAAGACAACTGGAAAGAAGATCCAAGAATGCTGGAGTTATACAAGAAGTCTTAGTGCAGGTGAATGTTGCTGAAGAAGAAACAAGGTCTGGCCTTCTGGTAGATGAAGTCTTTGATTTCCTAGAGAAGGCGGATAGCTATAAGCATTTCAAGGTCGTTGGTCTAATGACGATGGCACCCTACTGTGATGATCCGGAAGATACCAGATGGATTTTTGAAAAGATGAAGACTTTATTTGATGAAGCTGCTGAAATGGATTATAATAATACAGAGATGAAGTATCTTTCCATGGGTATGTCTAATGATTTTGAGATTGCTTTAGAGTGTGGCTCAAATATGATTCGTTTAGGAACCAGTATTTTTGGGGAAAGAGAATATTGATGGAGGTGCTGTATGGCAGGCTTATTTGATAAATTTAAAAGCGCGATAGGCATAGAAGATGAATACTATGACGATATTGAGGAAGATGAGATAGAGGAAGAGGATTTAACTAGTTCCTTTACTCGTGAACCAGAAGAAAAAACATACGAAAGACAAATTACAAAGAGGAGCAACGTTATGGAGATGAAGCCTAGTTCTCTTGAAAAACCTAAAATAAAAATCCATGAACCATTAAATTATGATGATGGTCCTAGGATAGTTGATGATATTCTGAATAGAATGGTAGTTGTACTTAATTTAGAAATGCTAGAAATTGAGAAGAAGAAACAAGTTTTTGATTTTGTTAGCGGTGGTATTTATGCCCTAAAAGGCTCCATTCAAAAGGTAACTAAGGATATTTTTGTCATTGCTCCAAGTAATGTCCAAATAGATGGCAAACTAAAGGATGAAATCAAAGCTAAGGGTTTCTACCAGCTTTAATGTTTACAAATACAAATTTAAGCTTTATTAAAGATCCGTCTTTAAGGAAGGCTATGAATGAATTTCTCCACCACCTTAAAATTTATTCTAAGGCTAAGGTGGAGTTTTCTACGCCCTTTTATAACCCAGTCGAAATAGATATGGCTCTCTCCCTTGCGTCAGATTTAGAGATTTTAACTTTTGGAGCTAGAGAACAATGTGAGAGGGAAATTATATATACAGCAGGATTGGAATTGGAAGATTTAGTATCCGTAGTAGTTATAAGCTCTGATGTTAACTTAAGCCATTCCCATGTACTAGGGTCATTACTAGGCTTAGGGCTAGGTAGGGAAGAGTTAGGGGATATTGTTATTGATGAAGGCCGTGCTGAGGTTTTAGTTCTAAATCAAGCAAAAAATAATATTATTTATGGATTAAGTCATGTTGGCCAAAATCCAGTAAAATTGGAAATAAAGGACACTTTAGTCTTACAGGAAACAAGTGGAAATGATATAGAAGGCAGTGGAACAGTTTCATCAATGAGACTAGATGGGGTTTTGGCCGTTATGCTAAATACTTCAAGGGCTAAGGCTCAGGAAGTTATTAGAAGGGGTAGGGTAAAGCTAAATCACTTAGATGAGGCTAGCCCTGGACGTGAGGTAGAATCAGGTGATGTTATTTCCGTAAGGGGAGTTGGAAGATTTATTCTTAAGAGAAAGAGAGGAAAGTCTAGAAAAGGAAGAACCTTTATAGACTTTATTAAAAAGGGATAATGTTGATTTTTTTTATTTTACTAATAATAGCCTTAGATCAGCTAACTAAGATTCTTGTATTTAATCAGCTTAAAGAAAAAGCATCCATAGTCTTAATAGATAACTTTTTAGAGCTAACCTATGTAGAAAATAGAGGAGCAGCCTTTGGTATCCTGCAAAACCAAAAGTTATTATTTTTTATAATTACAATACTAGTCCTAGGATTTCTGTTTCACTATCTATATAAGAACATATCAACTATGTCTACACTATTAAAATTCACATTAGCATTAATAATAGCAGGAGCTATAGGGAATTTCATAGACAGACTGTTTAGGGGTTATGTTATAGATTTTATTTTTGTTAGATTTTGGGGTTACTATGATTTTCCAGTGTTTAATGTGGCAGATATTAGTATAGTTATTGGAGCTATATTATTAATTGGAATTATTATCTTTACAAAAGAATTAGGTGATTAAATGGTCTGGAATTTAGAAAAGGAACTTAGTAAAGACTATATGGTCTCAGTTATAAAGAAAGTAAATGAAGACAGAGAGAATCATAAAGTTTACCCTCCTTCAAAGCAGGTTTTTTCTGCTTTGGAGGGTTTGGACCTTGAGAAAATCAAAGTATTAATTCTAGGGCAAGACCCATACCATGGCCCTGGACAAGCCCATGGTATGGCATTTTCTGTTAACAAGGGAGTTGCTCTACCGCCATCCTTGAGGAATATTTTTAAAGAGTTGGAAGATGACATTGGTGTTAACTCGCCTAGAGATGGATATTTACAGAGGTGGGCAGATGAAGGTGTTTTGCTATTAAACTCCGTAATGACTGTAAGAGATGGAGAACCTGGATCTCATAATACTTTTGGTTGGCAGAAGTTTACTAATGGGATTATCAGCTATCTATCAAAAAAGCCTGTACCAGTAGTTTTTATCTTGTGGGGCAAGCAAGCTCAAAGTCACGAGAATTTAATAAACGATAGGGCTAATTTGATTATTAAAGGTCCTCACCCTTCGCCTCTGTCTGCCTACAGGGGATTTTTTGGTTCAAAGCCTTTTTCCCAAGCTAATAAATATTTGATAGCACAGGGGATAGAACCAGTCGATTGGAGATTATAATGATAGATTTGAATTATAGTGGTCCAAGCCTTAGGATAGATAGGTATCTGGCAGAGATATATAAGGATTATTCAAGAACCCTTATTGCTGATAATATTAATCAAGCAAATATCCTAGTTGATGGAAAAAAAGTAAAACCATCTTATAGGTTAACTAGTGGAGATAATATTACTGGTGTATTGGTTAAAGATAAAATAAACTTAGGACCTGAAAAAATGGATCTAGATATTATTTACGAAGACCCATGGATAATAGTTGTTAATAAAGATTTTGACCTAGTTGTGCATTTATCATCATCTACTAAAGAGGGAACACTTGTAAATGGCTTACTCAATTATACAGATGAGCTTTCAAATATTGGAGGGGATGAGAGACGGGGTATAGTTCATAGATTAGATAAGGATACCACAGGCGCAATTCTTATAGCTAAAGATAACCTAGTCCATGAGAAGCTGGAAAAATTATTTAAGAGTAGAACTATAAAGAGGACTTACTTAACAATAGTACACGGTAGACTTTCTAAGGAAAGTGGAATCATCGATGCACCTATAGGAAGAAGCCCTTACAATAGAACAAGAATGGCAGTTACCAATGAAAACTCAAGGGAAGCTCTTTCTAAATACAGATTGATAGACCAAGTAGGGGAATACTCTTTGGTAGAGGTTGAGCTACATACGGGTAGAACTCATCAAATAAGAGTTCATATGGCCCATATTGGACATCCTATTTTAGGTGATGAAGTTTATGGACAGAGGAGAGAACGAATAAAAAGTGACCATCAAATGCTTCACGCTAATATGCTAGAGTTTATTCATCCTATGACCAATGAGCAAGTTACCTTTATCGCTCCACCAAAGGAGCAGTTTCGAGAAGTATTAAGAAAGACAGGTTTGAAGCTAGATATTTAATCTAGACAGATTGTCAACATATTAACACCTTGACTCAATCTACTACAAGCTATATAATTTATAATTGAACTATGAATTAAAATTTATATATGAAATGTAGTTTGAAAACTAAATATGAAGAGGAGGTGTTATATGCCTAGTATATTTACTATAATAGTTTTTCTAGTGTGCCTATTAATTGGTGCCCTAGTAGGTTTCTTTTATAGAAAAAATATCGCTGAGAGCAAAATTGGTGTAGCTGAGGATTTAGCAAACCAAATTTTGGAAGAGGCTAATAGGTCTTCTGAAAACTCTAAGAAAGAAGCTATTTTAGAGGCTAAGGAAGAGATTCTAAGATTAAGGAACATCCAGGAAGATGAGCTTAAAGAAAGAAGGGCTGAGGCTCAGAGCAGAGAAAATAGGTTAAATGAGCGAGAAGTATCCTTGGATAGGAAAGATAAGGAGCTTGGTAAAATGGAGTCTTCTCTAAGAAGTAAGGAAGATAGTCTAGAAGCTAGATCTAAAAATTTATCTGCTAAAGAATCAGAGTTTGATGAGCTTTATAAGAAGCAAGAAGAAGAACTTATGAGGATTTCTGAGCTGACAAAAGAAGAGGCTCAGGAGATTATTCTTTCTGAGTTAGATGATAAATTGGCCCATGAGAAAGCAGTCAAAATTAGAGAGGCTGAAAATGATGTAAAAGCCAGTGCTGAGAAAACTGCCAAGGAAATATTGACCACAGCAATACAAAGATATGCTGCGGATCATGTAGCAGAATCTACAGTTACCGTAATATCCTTACCTAGTGACGAAATGAAAGGAAGGATTATTGGTAGAGAGGGTAGAAATATCAGAGCTTTTGAAAACCTAACTGGAATTGATTTGATTATTGACGACACGCCAGAAGCGGTGGTCTTGTCTGGGTTTGATCCTATTAGGAGACAAGTAGCTAGCTTAGCTTTACAGAGGTTGATTAACGATGGCAGGATACATCCATCAAGGATCGAAGAAGTCGTCGAAAGAGCTCAAAGAGATGTTGAGGAGACAATAATCGAGGCAGGTCATGAAGCTCTTGACGAAACAGGTATTTATAGAATACATGACGAGATAATTACTTTGTTAGGTAGGTTAAAGTACAGAACTTCCTATGGCCAAAACGTACTTAAGCATAGCATTGAAGTAGCAAATATCGCTGGTATGCTTGCTGCGGATCTAGGAGCAGATGTTCAAGTAGCTAAGAGAGGTGGTCTACTTCATGACTTAGGAAAAGCAATAGATCATGAAATGGAAGGGCCTCACGTAGAGCTGGGAGTTCTTATGGCCAAGAGATATAATGAAAGACCTGAGGTGCTCCACTGTATCGAAGCACATCATGGTGATGTTGAGCCTCATAGCTTAGAAGCTGTTCTAGTACAAGCTGCCGACGCAGCATCAGCTGCAAGACCAGGTGCAAGAAGAGAATCCTTAGAGAACTATATTAAGAGGTTAGAAAATTTAGAGGCTATAGCTAATGAACACGCAGGTGTAGAGAAGTCTTTCGCAATCCAAGCAGGTAGAGAACTTAGAATAGTTGTTAAGCCTGAAGATATTACAGAAGATGAGATGTCTATATTAGCAAGAGATATTTCTAATGAGATTGAAGAAACACTAGAATATCCTGGAAATATCAAAGTTAATGTAATCAGAGAAACTAGAGCTGTGGATTACGCAAAATAGTATCCGTAAAGAAGAGCCGAGAGGCTCTTTTTTTTATGTCCAAATTTATTTTATATATTAGATTAAGTAGGCTAAATTAATACTACTTGACAGGAGGATAGGGAGGAGATAGAATGGAGATAGAAAACATTGCACAAAATAAATATTTTGTGCAATGTTTTAAATTTCAGAAAGGAGATAAAAATGAATGTAAAAAAAGATCGTCCTAGACCTACTCCAAGAATATTGACAGAATTTTTAGCCTATATGTCTACAATCAAAGGTGCTTCGAAATTAACCATCAAAGAATACAGCTATGATCTAAATATTTACTTAAAATACATTAAACTTCTTTTAGATACAGATTTGGCTATTAATGATGAAAATATTGCAGAAATGAACTTTAAAGCACAGGACAGAGAGCTCTTAGAGCGGGTTTCTCTTGAAGATCTATACTCTTACCTGGCTTATTTGGATGAAGACCGTAACAACGCTCCTAGGACCCGTGGAAGGAAAATCTCCTCTCTGAGGACATTTTATGACTATTTACACAATAAAATCAAGGCTATTAACACCAACCCTACCGAGGGACTTGAAAATCCTAGTATATCCAAGCAAAATCCAGTTTACCTTACTCTTGATGAATGCCACCAACTTCTGAATGCTATTCTTGAAGGAAAAAATAATGTCATCAGAACCAGGGATTATTGTATGGTAGTATTATTTTTAAATTGTGGTATACGATTGGCTGAATTAGTATCAATAGATTTAGAGAGTATAAAAGATGATATGATTACAAGAATCGGTAAGGGAAATAAAGAAAGAGTTATTTATTTAAATAATGCCTGCCTAGCGGCTATAGATGGTTATTTAAAGTTTAGACCTGATCCTAAAGAAAAAGATGAAAAAGCTTTATTTTTAAGTGAAAGAAGAAAAAGAATAAGCGTGAGAGCAGTTCAGTATAGAGTAGAAAAATATATTGAAGCTATTGGATTAGACACCTCAATATACTCTGTTCATAAACTTAGGCATACTGCTGCCACGCTTTTGTACAGATATGGAAATGTGGATATTAGAACTCTTCAAGATATCTTAGGGCACGAATCGGTTGGAACGACTCAGATTTATACTCACTTAGATGATGAGTCACTTAGAACTGCCGTGGGTAAGAATCCATTAAATAATTAACTTTAATCACTTATAGGAAGTTTTAAACGGTCGCCAACTTTTATATTAGCTTGGTCTAGACCGTTTATTTTTCTTATTTGGTATATATATTTGCGGATATCACCCTTAGGTTCCTGATCCTTGGCCATACTCCATAGAGAATCACCATCTATAACTGTAATGACCTTATAAGTAACCTCGTCTTCTGCACCTGCTATTTGGAATAATAGCCTGGTAGTTAAGGCTAATAAAAGTAAAAAAACTGCTATGGCGGTAAAAAATCTTAGTTTGTTTATAATTTTAAATTTGCGCATGGTGACCTCCTATTGGCACATAAACATCTGTTCTTGTTAGTATATATTATAATCGAACGAAAGTTCGGTGTCAAGAAAAAA
>CAZFXW010000011.1:18744-26087 GCA_964523385.1 uncultured Peptoniphilaceae bacterium
CGATTGTTTGTTTTTTTGAAATTTCTATGTTATTATATAGATAAGCCTATGAGGAGGTAATTATGTACAGTGAAATAAATGAAAAACAATTAGAGGTATTAAATTATATTAAATATAAAATTAGTGAAAATGGCTATCCCCCATCTGTTAGGGAAATTTGCAAAGGTGTTGGAATAAAGAGTACATCAACGGTTCATAACTATATAAATATTTTAGAAGAAAATGGGTTTATACGAAAGACGAGTTCAAAAAATAGGGCCATAGAAGTTTTAGGTAAGTATGGCGATACTAATATTCAACCTAAGAAAACCATAGACGTACCAGTTCTTGGTAGAGTAACTGCTGGAGAGCCAATTTTAGCTACAGAACAGATTGAGGATACCTTCCCTATTCCTTTAGATTACACATCTGCTGACACAATGTTTATTCTTAAGGTTGAAGGTGAGTCAATGATAGATGCAGGCATCTTAGACGGAGATATGATCCTAGTAAAGCAGCAAAACACAGCAGATAATGGTGAAATTGTCGTTGCCCTTCTTGATGATTCAGCTACTGTTAAGAGATTCTATAAGGAGAATGACCATATTCTCTTAAAACCAGAAAATAGTAAAATGGAGCCTATAAAAACAACGGATGTTGAGATTCTTGGCCTAGTAGTGGGTCTTTATAGATTTTATTAGTTTAATTAATTCGAAACAGCATATAAAAAGCCGATAAGTAATCTTATCGGCTTTTTAGTTTTCTAGATTATATGAATCCTTTCTCAATAAAGTCTGAAAGTATTTTTTCTAAGGCAAATACACATTGGTCATAGGAAGTCCCACCTTGGTAAAACACCATAAGAGGCTCTCTCAAAGGTCCATCTGCTGAGATTTCAATAGAAGATCCATCTACAAAACCACTAGCTGCCATAATAACTTGATCCTCGTAGCCAGGCATATCCCATGGCATAGGCAAAATATGGGCACCTACAGCACCAGAGGCCTGGACAGATTGGCAAAAGCTAACTATCTTATCTTTATTCCCTAGAATAATGCCTTGAACAATATCACTTCTTGGATCAGAAGACTTTGGTACTGTCTCATAGTCGAGCTTTTCAAAGACCCTACCTATAAGCATTGCCCCTTTAAGGGCATTGGCCACTGATTGTGGGGCTAAAAACAAGCCTTGTAGTGTTGAGAAAGTTGTACCGAAGGCTAAGCCTGTTTCTTTCCCTAGGCCGGGCGATGTCAACCTGTTAGCACACCTTTCTACTAGGTCTTCTCTTCCGCCGATATATCCACCAGTTATAGCAATTCCACCACCTGGATTTTTGATTAATGACCCAGCTATTATATCCGCTCCAATTTCTGAAGGCTCATATATTTCAGTAAATTCTCCATAGCAATTATCCACCATAATTATTGATGATGGAGCAATTTCACGGATTTTTCTTATTGCTAAATCCATTTCAGCTATACTATGGGCTCTTCTAGAAGAATAACCCATAGACCTTTGGATTAAGACTAATTTTGCATCTTCTAAGATTCGAGGGCAAAAGTTCTCTAGATCAAAAAGCCCATCTTTTAAATCAATTTGTTCGTAGACTATATCATATTCAGAGAGATTGCCAGGTTCATCTCCACTAATACCAATAACTTTCTGCAATGTATCATAAGGAAGTCCTGAAACGGACACCATTTTATCGCCTGGCATTAAAAGAGCCTGGAGGACTATAGCTAAAGCATGAGTTCCAGAGGTAATATTAGGCCTAACAAGCATATCTTCAGTTCGAAAAATATCCCTATAGATTGCCTCGGTTTTTTCTTTTCCAGTATCACCATAGCCATAGCCAGTTGGCCAGTAGAAATCCGACTGGGAAAGGAAATTATCTTGCATTGCCTTAATAACCTTTCTTTGGTTAAAACGTCTTATCTCATTAATCTTATGGAAATCTTTTTTTAGTTCAAATTCCGTTTCTTCTATAAAATCTAGGTAATTATTCATCTAGGCCTCCAATATACTTAAGGACCTGGTTAACTAGTTCATCTGTCCCTTGATTTTTAATCATTATCTCTTCTTTATTTTTTTCCCGCCTAAACCAAGAAAGCTGTCTCTTTGCATATCTTCTAGAGTTTCTCTTTAAGTCTTCAATAGCTTTTTCTAAATCTACTTTGCCTTCTAGATAGGGGATTATTTCCTTATAGCCTATGGCTTGATTTGCAGTTTTTGAAACCTCATATTTATCCCATATTTCCCTTGCTTCATCAAGCAAGCCTTCTTCAACCATTTGGTCAACCCTTTGGTTAATTCTATCGTATAGCTGGGCTCTATCCCTATTTAAAAAGATATACTTAAATTCAATATCCTCTCTATGCTTATTAGAATACTGATTAAAATCAGAAAATCTTATACCTCTTATATCATAAACCTCTAAAGCTCTAATTATCCTTTTTACTTGGTTAGGGTGAATTCTATCAGCAGACACTGGATCTACACTACTAAGGATTCCATGAAGAAAGTCACTTCCATATTTTTCGTTGATTTTTTCATAGTAGGACCTTATATGTTCGTTTGGACTGGCAATATTAAAATCAAGGTCATAAATTAAGCCATTTATATATAGGTTTGTCCCACCAGTTATTATGGGAATTTTTCCCTGCTTATTTAATTTTTTAATTATCTTAAAAGTCTGTCTAACATACTCTTGAACAGAAAACTCCCTGTCGGGCGTTATCAAATTTAACATATGATGAACAATTCCCTCTTTAGCTTCCTCAGATATTTTATCCGTGCCTATATCCATCTCTTTATAGATTTGCATTGAGTCAGCTGAAATTATTTCAGTATTCAAAGCCTTGGCTAGCTCTAGGCTAAGGGCAGTCTTTCCAACACCCGTAGGGCCAGTTAAAATAATAAATTGCTTCTTTGTCATTTTATTCTGGAAAACTCCTTTTCTAAAAATGTTTTATCATAAATAATAAAAATAGGTCTTCCGTGAGGACAGCTAAGCGGATAATTAGTCATAGATAGATCATCTAGTAGTCTAGCTACCTCTTTTTTGCCAAGTCTATCTCCAGCTCTAACGCTAGCCTTGCATGAACTTTGGGCAACCATTTCATTAAGCATTTTAGGGCTAGCTTCCTTGGATTTGCTAATAGCTTCTATAATTTCAATAAAGAGATGTTTATAATTAATCTCACCTAAACTTGGAACAGATCTCAAGGCAAGGGAGTTAAATGAAAAATCATCTATACTAAATCCCCACTCTTTAAAAGAAGCTTTATATTTATCTACAAGAGTTCTTTCTGATGGTAGTAGTTCCAAAAGTATAGGATCAACTAATATTTGGGATTCTATTGACTTAGATTTAAATCTACTTAATATGTTTTCGTAATTTACTCTCTCATGAGCCGCATGTTGGTCCATAAGAATCATTTTATCGTTATCTACTTGAAATATTAGATAGGTGTTAAAGATACTGCCAATATACTCAAATTCACTAAATTTAAGTCCTTTATCCATTTCTTCAAAATATACTGTATCAGAGTCTTGCTCTTGATTATAGATAACGTCTTCAACCTCATCTAGCCTAAGTTCTTCAACTTCCACTATAGTTGACTCAGTATTTTTAGCCTCTAGGTCAATCCTATCTGCCAAAGGTTTCAAGTCGACTAAGCTTTCCGATACAGTACTATCTTCTTCAAAATTCAGCGTTTTTGTGTCCATGCTATTATAGTCTGCTAGATTCTTTGGAATGGCTGGTGGCTTTGACTTTTCCAATAAATCTAAAGTTTTCTCATCTCTATTTCTAAAAAAGAATTTAACCTCTCCCCTATCCTCTCCTCTAACCCTAGGTCCAGACATTAAGTTTGGACTTAACCTAGCCTTAATAGATTTTGATAGTTCATCTATAAGTTCGTCTAAGTGACTAAGGTGGATTTCCTTCTTATTTGGGTGGATATTTACATCTATATTAGAAGGACTAGTTTCAATAAATATCTGATAGCCAGGAAATTTTCCGTTTGGAATAATCTGATGGTAGGATCTCTCGATAGCATCCTCTAGAGGAAAAATATTTACATTTCTCCCATTAACATATAGATACTGGAGACTTCTATTGCCCCTAAAGAAGCTATTATCCGAGATATATCCATGAAAGCTATAATGATCAGAATCTCCCTTTATTTCTATTAAGGATTTAGAGAAATCACTTCCGAAGATTTCCTGGGTATTAGATATATAACTATTACTACTCAATGTATGAAAGATAAGCTTTCCATCTCTCAAATATCTAAAAGAAATTTGAGGATTTCCAATAGCAAGTCTATACATTAAATCATTTATAGAATTCCCTTCTGCTAGAGGGCTTCTTAGGAAATTCTTTCTAACAGGGATGTTGTCAAAAAGCTCTTTAACAAGGATACTTGTACCTCGATTCATAGCTAATTTAGTCTTATTTTCTAATTTTCCATCTGCATAAGTAAGGCTGGCTCCCAGGTTTTCCTCATCGACTTTAGACTTTACTTCAACCCTAGCCACCGCTGCAATAGAAGGTAGAGCTTCCCCTCTGAAACCCATGGTATGAAGTGCATAAAGGTCATCAAAGTTGTCAATCTTTGATGTTGCATGCTTCTTAAAAGCATTCTCTATCTGATCACTAGCTATGCCATGGCCATCATCCCTTACTGAGATAGATTCAAGTCCTCCTTTAAAGATTTCAACTTCAATATTAAGTGCATTAGCATCTATGGAATTTTCTATAAGCTCCTTAACAATAGATGCTGGCCTATCTACTACTTCACCTGCAGCTATTTTCTTTATTGTACTATCATCTAGTAGTTTAATTTCCATATCAATCTCCAATTAACTTTGCTTCTTCTACCAAGGAGTTTAGCTTATTTAAAGCTTCAATAGGAGATAGTTCATCGATATCTATCGAAGCTATTGAAGCCACATAGGAATCTTTTTGATAACTTGAGAAATCCACTTGTTCTTCTAGGACTTCTTGATTAATCTCAAAAGCTGAAAGGTGTTCTATAGAGTTTAGGACAGTTCTAGCCCTGTTAGTAACTTCCTGAGGGAAACCGGCCATATTTGCAACCTGTATACCAAAAGATTGGGCAGCTCTCCCCTCTTTAATCTTATATAGGAAAATTACATTTTCTCCATCTTCTTCGACTTTAACTTGAAAGTTCTTAATGCCTCCCATCGTATCCTCTAACTTAGTTAACTCATGATAGTGGGTGGCAAATATAGCCTTGGCTTTAATCTCATTAGTAAGATATTCAACTATAGCCCAAGCTATACTCAGCCCATCATAGGTAGATGTTCCCCTCCCTACCTCATCTAAGAGAATTAAAGAATTCTCACTAGCATTCTTAAGTATATAGCTCATCTCCTTCATCTCGACCATAAAAGTCGATTCTCCCATGGCTATATTATCAGAGGCACCAATCCTAGTAAAAACCTTATCGACTAGGGGTAAATCAGCCCTTTCGGCAGGAACAAATGACCCAATTTGCGCCATTATGCTTATAAGGGCAATCTGCCTTAAATAAGTAGACTTACCACTCATATTGGGGCCAGTTATTATTTGGAAGAGATTCTCCGAACTACCGATATTAGATGAGTTTGCGATAAAATTCACCTTACCAATAGCATTCTCAATTATAGGGTGTCTACCCATATCAACAGACATTTCCTTGCCAGAGTGAAAATTAGGCCGTACATAATCTTGTGAAACGGCTACCGCTGCTAGGGATTGGCTCAGGTCTAAGAGACCTATAGTTACCGCTGTTTTTTGAATTCTCAGCCTTTGAGCTAGAACTTCTTCCTTTATATCTTCAAATAACTTTTCTTCTAGCTCCATGCTCTCATCTTCACTTGTAGCTATCATAGTTTCAATTTCTTTAAGCTCATTGGTTATATACCTGTCTGAATTAGTTAAGGTTTGGACCTTGTGGTAATCTTCAGGAACTAAGCTCGCATTAGCTTTAGTTACATCAATAAAATAGCCAGTACTCTTGTTGAAGACGATTTTTAAACTATTAATACCTGTTTTTTCCCTTTGATTCTTTTCAAAGTCAAGAAGCTTTTCTTCCCCTGATCTAGATGTACTCCTTAGCTTATCAAGTTCAGCACTATATCCTACCTTAATCATTTTACCTTCTTTTGTTGAAGTCGGCGGTTCTTCGACTATAGATTTATCTACTAATAGATAAATATCTTCTATAGTATCTAAATCATTTCCAAAGTCATTTAGTACAGAATTAGAGCATGTAAGAAGTAGATTTTTAATATCGGGTAATTTTTCTAGAGAATATTTTAATGAATTTAAATCTTTAGCATTACCTTTTGAATAGCTAAACCTACCTAATATTCTCTCTAGGTCACTAATTTGTGGAAAATAGTAGGCTACCTTATCTCTAAGATTAGAATCATTAAAAAATGCTTCTACAATATCCAACCTCGTGTTAATATCATCTTGGTCTAATAGAGGGTATTCTAGGCGATTGTGAAGCTGTCTAGCTCCCATAGGTGTAAAAGTCTGGTTTAATACTGAATACAAGCTATATTTTCTATCCCTTCGATCTACAATCTCTAAATTAATACGACTATTACCGTCTATTTCCATAAACTTTTCTGGTTTAATGTAGATTGGGTCTTTAAAATGGGCTAATTCATCTTTTTGAAATTCATAGACATATTCATATAGATTTAACAGAGCCATTGATGACCATAGCTCAAGCTCTTCACTATATATTTCCTCATCTAAGAATTCTAATAGAGAACTTTCAATATCCGCCTTGCTAATATCCTCTCTAACTAGAGTGCTGAGAAGGAGACTCTTAGATTCTTCAAGACTCTTCCTAAATTCTCTTCCTAAATCTTCAATCCCAACTAATATTAGCTCCGCTGGGTTTAGTTTAACGAGAAGATTTTGTAGGGAGTTGTCTATATCGTCGGTTCTTTCCTGGCTAAAGTAGATATCCCCCACACTTACATCCCCGTAGGCAAGTCCTAGATTATCCCCATAAATAAAAACAGATAAGAGAAAATTATTGGTTGAAGAATCTTCATTCTCGATAGTGGTACCTGGTGTTAGGACTTGAATTACATCCCTTTCAACTATCCCCTTAGCATCCTTTGGATCCTCTAATTGCTCGCATATGGCTACTCTATGGCCAGTAGAGACCAATTTATTTATATAATCTTCAGCAGAGTGATGGGGAAAACCACACATGGGGATTTTTTCATCTAAACCACAATTCCTAGCAGTAAGTACAATATCTAAGACCCTAGAACCAGTAACTGCATCTTGAAAAAATAATTCATAAAAATCCCCAAGCCTAAAGAGCAGT
>CAZFXW010000012.1:0-25791 GCA_964523385.1 uncultured Peptoniphilaceae bacterium
GTGGGAGTCAAAAATCAAGGCCTTCAGAGGAGCATTTAGGTCTCCTTCTGGAGCCGGTACATTGGCAACTACGTCTTCTAAAACATCGACAATATTTATTCCGTGTCTGGCGGAAATTTCCGGAATACTATCAGTATCAAAGCCTAGGATATCCTCAATTTCTTCCTTAACCTCTGGAATCCTGGCCGAGGGTAGGTCGATTTTATTGATTATCGGCAGAATCTCGAGGTCCTGGTCTAGGGCCAAATAAACGTTAGCCAAGGTCTGAGCTTCAACTCCTTGGCTTGCGTCGACGATTAGGATAGCGCCCTCACAAGCTGCCAGGGACCTAGACACCTCGTAGGTAAAGTCTACGTGGCCGGGTGTATCTATAAGGTTGAGGATATAGGTCTCCCCATCCTTGGCCTTGTAGTGAAGTTTAACCGCCTTTAGCTTTATGGTTATGCCTCTTTCCTTTTCCAAGTCCATTGAGTCTAGGACCTGGGAGGACATCTCTCTCTCGGTCAGCATGCCTGTCTCTTCAATCAACCTATCTGCCAAAGTAGACTTTCCATGGTCTATATGGGCAATTATCGAAAAATTTCTAATGTTTTCCCTTTTAATAGTCAAATTATCACCTTACTTTATACTTCCAAATCTATTTAAGGGGTAAATCCGAAATACAGATATACCCACAACATCTTTTTCATCTACTGGTCCAAAATTTCGCGAATCATTAGACCCGCCTCTGTTGTCTCCAAGGACAAAGATATAGCCCTCTGGTATAGTCCACTGACTGTGGCCTTGAATACTGGCATTGGTTTGAGCCCCAGCAATAAAGTCTTCCTCACGGAGCTGGCCATTTATATAAAGCTGGCCCTCTAAAAGCTCAACTTGATCTCCCCCTAGGGCTATGACCCTTTTAATGTAATTTTTACCTGGATTATCAGGGGCCTTGATTACCACCACGTCTCCTTGAGAGGGAGGATTAAAGTAAAGACTTACCTTTTGGGTAATAAGCCTATCCCCGTCTTGAAAATTCGGTAGCATAGAAGAACCTTCTACCAGGGTAATATTTAAAATAAAAAATCTAATAAAGAGTGCAATACCAACATATAGCAAGAGGTTTAGGATGAAAGATAGGGGTCCTTCCTTATCTTCCTTTGCATAGGTGTCAGTTTTCTCGCTAACTTCCATAACATCAATCCTTTCACTAAGACAACATTATATCATAAAAGCCAGTGGATTAATTATTCCAATAAAAAAAAGAGGCCTAGGCCTCTTTTCTCTATTTGAAAATTCCAAAGGGTTTACCGACGGGCAAAAACTCCCTGCCAAAGTGGTTAGCTAAGACGTTAGCAGCTGAACCGTAGAATGAGAAAATTGCAATTCCTAACTCTGATAATCCTGCTAGCTTTTGCCCAAACTCAGGCATAAATCCAAAGGATGCCATAACCAGCCCGATAAATAAAAGATCGATAAGTACAAAAATGATAAATAGGTTTTTGTTCACTTCCATTGATCCTAGGGTCATGTAAATGGTAAAGATTAGATATCCAAGGAAGGCAAAACCAAGCTGTCTTGGGTCATGAACCGCAAGTTCTGGGCCAAAGGCTCCCATTCCAAACATCCACGACGTAGAAGTTCCCAACCAGAATAGTCCGTAGCCACAAAATGCAACCCCACCAAAGATGTTGTTCTTCTGGAAATCTAGGATTCCAGCGATAAGCTGAGCAATAGCTCCTAGGAAAATAGCCCATGGTACTACGTATGAGTAACCTGAAGTAATTGCTAGCTTCTCAGATGAAGCAACAAGGGTTACAATCGCGAGTCCAAATAAGCCCAAAGCCGTTGGGTCTGGTCTTAGATCAGTATTGTTCGTCATTTAATCCTCCTAAATTCTTTTGTCTTGTTGATAACGTTAAAATTATACCACAAAAAGCGATAAAGCACAATATAGATGAACTTAGGATAACCACCAGTTTTGCAGAGAAAACACCAACCTCTTAATGCTTGTTATTCTACAAATACGGACCAGCATTATATCTTTTGTATGGTGAAATTTAAATATAGACTAATAAATCTTCACTTGAGCCTTGCTAATTCTTCCTCTCCATGGTAGAATGCTAATGTTATCAGTCAATATGGAGGTGAGCTAATGGCAAATATTAAATCCGCTTTAAAAAGGATTAAAATCAACGAGAAAAAGAGAAAGATTAACAGAAACTACAAATCTGAGCTCAAGACTTATCTGAAGAAAACTCGTGCTGCTATTGACGGAGATAATTTAGAAGAAGCTAAGGAACTAATCAAGGTTACTCAAAAGAAATTATCTAAGGCAATGCACAGAAACATCATTCACAAAAATGCTGTAGCAAGACACATAAGCAGACTTCAAAAAAGTCTAAACGAAAAACTACAAGGTTAATAAAAAAGGCATGATTCATAGAGGCCAGCAACTTAAGACTATGAATCATGCCCTTTTTTTGTACTTTTTTAAGTTAAATGTTTCCAATTATATAGTAGAGGTTTTGAACTAGGCTTCCTTTGGAGGATTTAAGGTTAAAGTCAGCTTGGTAAATTAACTCAAAGAGGTCTGCCAGCTCTTTTAGAGAATAGTTCCTCTGAAAATCTACCAACTTGCCCAATTCAAAGGATGAGATACCCAGCTCCTTTGACATCTGACCCCGAGACATGTTTTTAGCCAGTGATAGTTTTACATTTATTAGATTCCTATAAAGCCTGGCTATCATGTAAAAGGTCATATAACCGTCTTCCTTTTCAAGAATATCGTTGAGGCTTCTAATAGATCCAGCCACATCTCTTCTACCCATGGCATCAGTAAGGCTGAAAATATTCCCCACCACATCTTCAGCCATAAGACTATCGATATCTTCAATGCTAACTGGACCAGTTAGGCCACTTATCTTGTCTAGGCTAGAGCTTAGGTCGTAGAGGTCCTTACCTAGTTCTTCACTTCCATAGCCACTTCTCATTATGATGTGATCTATCAAAGCCTTGCCCAACCTCTGACCTTTAGAGTCTAACTGCTTGCTGACAAAGCTCTGGAGATTTCGACCAGTTAGCTTATTGGTCTCTACTAGGCTAGCCTTTTCAGCCATAGCCTTGTAAAAGGCTCCTTTAAAAAACTTGCCCGAGGAGCTTACCACAAGCATATAAACATGGTCTGATAGCTCATCTGCATAGACTTCTAAGTCATCAAGGAGGCCCCTTATCTTGCCGATGGCATTTCTAGATAGGTCTAAGCCCCTAATTTCAACAACTCGTCTTTCTGTCTCCAAGGGTAAGGTCTCCCCTGCCCCTTTGACTTCAGCAAATGATGGGTTTTCCAGCTTGTCGTAGTTAAATTCTTCCATCCCTGGGGTTGCGTATTCATCTTTTACAATTTTTACAAAAAAATCCCTAAGATAGGGTTCATCACCAAAGACAAAAATCAAAGGCTTTAAGCTTCCCTCTTCCAGAGCCCTAATAGCCTCAATATAATTTAATGTCATCTTCTTTTAAACTTCCTTTCATAGCCTGGTAGATAAGAATTGCTAGGCCAGCCATGGCCAAGATTATCGGTAGCAATTGGCTAGCCATCAACTGGTCTTTCTGACCAAAAATACTATAGCCAAATCTACTAGAAAACATTCTAATGGCTCCCCTCTGGTCAGTCCTATAGACTTGGACACCTCGATTGGCTAATCTTTCTAATACTTCTGAAGCTGGGTGGCCATAATTGTTTTTTCCCACAGATATAACCGCTTCCTTTGGTCCCACCCTGCCGATAAAGTCTTCTCCAGTAGAGCTAGACGAACCATGGTGGGAAACCTTTAAGACTTGAGCTCTTATATCCTTATCTATAGACCTAGCTTCAGCCTGGGCTGTCATATCCCCAGTAAAGATAACCCTATTGCCATAATGATCTAGGACCATAACCAATGAACTGTCATTGCTGTCTATGCCTTTACTACCATCTTCAATTACCCTAACCTTTAGCCGGCCTAAAACTAGCCCCTGGCCTTCTAGAATAGCTTGACCTCCATCTAAGGGAAAGTTTGCGATGGCTCTAGAGGCTAAGCCATCTTCTACCAATCTCTGAAAATTCCCCATGTGGTCTAGGTCATCATGGGATAAAAAAACCATGTCGAGCCTTCCCCAAGTATTTTTTACCAGGAAAGGTTTTAGAGTGTAGTCATAACTAGCTGATCCTAGGTAGTGGCCTCCTGTGTCGATTAGAAAACTAAGCTGCCTATATCTTACATAAGTTGAGTCTCCTTGGCCAATGTCTATAAAGGTCACCTCCATTGGGTCAAGAATCTGGATTGCCAGAGCTTGGCCTAAGATTATAAAGGTAAAAATTTTAATCATAGCTAGCCTGAGCTTAAAGGACCAGGCTCTAAAGTAATAACGTCTTAGGAGAATAAAAACTAGGCCAAAGTAGAGAATTGTTAGGCCAAAGTCTGGGCTGGGTAGGCGAATGCTGAAGAATTCTATCCTAGCCAGTCCTGAATTAATATCCCCAATAATATTGAGCAATACATTAACCATCCTGCCTAAAAACAGGCTAGGTCCAGGAAAAACTATTCCCAGCAATACTTTAAAAAAGGCAAGCTGAATAGCTAGGACGAAAACTGGAACTACTATGAGATTAGCCAAAAATGTCAGCAGATTAAAGCTATTATAGTAGTAAATCAGAAAGGGAAATAACACTAGATTTACAGCAAGGCTCATCTTTAAAGCAGAGCTCAGGCTATAGCTTCCAAGCTTTTCTAGCTTATAGTCCTTTGCTAGGTAAATTATTCCTAAGATAGACAAGGCCGAAAGGACTAGACCTAAATCTAAAACTCTATAGGGGTTAGTGAGAACTATTATATAAACTGAGACTCCTAGGGCCTTCTTGGTAGAGTACCCTTCTCTAAGTAAATTAGCTCCCATAGCTATGGCTAACATGCCAAAGGCTCTCAAAGCCGATACCGGATAGTCGGTTAAATAAAGGTAGAAGAGCAATAAAAAGCTGAGGGCAAGGTAACTTACATTCCTGTGAATGCCAAGGCTCTGAAAAATCGCCAATAAAAGACCTGCCAAGATGCTCAGGTGAAGACCACTTATTGCCATTAGGTGGGCCAGGCCCAACTGCCTAAAACTCTCTTGATTCTCTTCAGACAGGTCTGATCTGGCAGTTAGAACCTGCCTCATAAGCTGGTAATTATCCTCATCAAGGCCCCTTACTAGCTCTCGGTCCAGATAGGCTAGAACCCTTGTCTTTAACCTAAATAGCTTAGAGCCTCCATTACCGAGAATCTGACCATCAAGCTCGATGGCCTTGCCATAGACTCCCCTAGACTTCATATAGGCCTGGTAGTCAAAGAGCCTAGGATTGCCCTGGCTTCTTATAGTTTCGATTTTAAATCGCCCTTTAATCAGATTAGCTGGTTGGTATTCCTTGCCTTTAACCTGCAAGATGGTCCTCTCTCCAGAGGGAAACTGAGCCAAATAGGTCCTAATCTCATCATAGGATTTTCTTTCCTCTAGGATCAATAACTTGGTATGAATGATTTGGCTGTCTTCTAGACCCTCCCTAGGTTGGCCCTCCATATATGTCATCAGACTAAAGCTTAGACAGAAAGACAGTATATAAAAGTAGGATAGATTTCTCTTTCCAATAAGTAGGCCAAGGCCTGCAAGCAGGGTTGTTAGGACACATAAGTATATGTTGACTTTAATATTATAGGCTAGGCTGGCTCCTAGAAAAACTAGTCCAGCACCTGCTAATATCCCTCTTTTCATCTCTACCTCCTAAATTTATTATACTGAATCTGGCTTTCCTTATCTAGCTTTATTAATGGGCCCTGTAATGATACAATGTTGGAAAGGAGGTCCTGATGAATTATACAATTAACTTTCCCTACTTAGATAGGCTGGAAACGGAAGTCCTATCTAAGAGGAACCTAAAAAAGCAAAGCCATGTGGTATTAAAGAATTCAATATTCACCTGCGGTAGTTCAGGTGGATTACCTGAAGACTCAGGCTCCTTAGGAGACTTGGATATTGTCGACTTTTACATGGAAAAGGATAGATTAGTCCACGTAGTTGACGGACTGGTCCAAGAAAATAGATTAGTACAAAAACTAGACCTAAGCAAGAGAATCAATAATTTAGAAAAATTTACTGGCTATAAGCTCCTAGAGCTAATATTAAAGAAACACCATGGTTTAGAAGTGGTAGATGTTCATTACTTGGATTGTGGGTTAAAGCTCTTTATTCCCTTTGAAGAAGACTTTGAAAAAGCAAAGAGAATTCTTCAAGTCCTTGACCGGACTTGCTCTAGCCTAATTAGAGCTGGACTAAAGACTAAGCTCAGGAGAAAAGATCAAGACTATTATCTACTGATTAAGAGCTTAGGCCATGTGTTAATCCAGTATCCCATTTTATCTAACACTAGCCAAATAAGGGATATTAATTTCCTAGACTTCAAGCTAGAAGACGAGAGCCTGGAGCTGACCGTTCTCTGTGGCCAAGAAGCCCTTGACTACTACAGGCAAGCTCTGGCTGATCTAGACCAGATTAAAGATGAACTTCAAAGCCCCTCAGCCACTGAGTCCGTTTCCCTCCTCCTCAATCGCAACAGGATGCTAGAGGAGAAAAACGACGACCTTTTAGGCTATGTCTTTGAAGACTATATAGAGCACTTAGACTTACCAAGCTTTTCTACTGGTAGGTATAGCCTAGTAACCCATTTTATCGACAATCCTTATATCAAGGACCCTGTTGATTTTGTAAACAGCTTAGACTATGAGGTTGTCCTAGCTATGAAAAATATTGGCCAAGACTCAATCTTTGCCTTGAAAAATAGAATTGAGGTTTTAGACATCGGTCAAGTCCTAAGAAAGGTCCACAAGGTTTATCCCTTTGAGTATAAGGACCAAGGTTATATTAGAGGAAAAATTGACGCTGAATATGGGGAGAGATTTTTAGAGGCCCTAGACAAGTATATTAGAGAGGCCCTCATTGAGTTAGACCAGCTAGTAGAAACCGAAGCTGAACCTGAACTTGAAGATGGTGAAGATGAAGAAAACTGAAAAAAGCTTACTATTTGAACAGATACAAAATGAAGTAGAAGTGGCCTATAGGGATTACTTCCAGATGAGAAGAGATCTAGACCCAATCTGGCTCTTTGAGCTCCAGACCTTTCTCTTCCTTTGTTATACCCAGGCAGTAGAAAGTCACTTTTCTAAGGGTATATTGAACTGGCTTGATAGAAAATTTAGCTCATACTTAGTTAAGGCTATGATTGCTATGAATAAAATGCCAATGGCAGACCATGGCGATGGAGTAGAATTTATTTACGGTAGCCCTAGGCAAATCGTAAATCAATTTAGCTCTAAGGGCTATACCCTTCAAAATAGGAAGATTATGACTTTATACCTTTCCACTAAGGAGCAAGAGCCTATACTCTATGTCGTGACCAAGGACTTAGATGAGTATCGGGAAGAGGCTATGGAAAAGACAGAAAAATCTCAAAAATGGCTAGACTGGCTAAGGCTGGGGGCCATAGGCCTATCGATAATTATTGTAATTTATTTAATATGGCACTGGATGCAAATCCTTGCATAAAAAATAGGCCTTAGGGCCTATTTTTATTTTCTCATTTATTCACTTTCAATATATAGAAGGGCTTTCTTTAAATCAAGACCACCACCAAATCCAGTTAGCTTACCCGAAGCTCCAAGGACCCTATGTCAGGGCACCAAAATCATAACTGGGGTTCTACCAACTGCTCCACCGATGGCTCTAGCCCATGATTTGTCCAGCCCCATCTTTTCCCCTAGCTCACCATAAGACAAGGTCTGACCATAGGGAATATCTTTTAGTTTATTCCATACTTTCCTTTGAAAATCAGTCCCCTCAAACTCGTAAGGAATATCAAAATCCCTTCTTTGGCCAGAGAAATACTCCTCTAGCTGGGACTTCAGCTCCCTAGTCAACTGACTTTCCTGTCCCTCTTCCATAGTTTCAAGCCGGTCTAGCCTATAAAGGGTCTGGTCTAGGTAAGTGGCCCTAAAGACAAAGCCTCCAACTTTAAAACAATCGGTTTTCATTAACTACCACTGATTATCCACGAGGACTTCATTGGCACGAAGACCTGGTTTTGGGTATGAGTCATAGCTGTCTTACCTCTTGAATAAGGGTCTGCTACCGATATATTTCCACTTTCATCTATTCCCGTAAGAACTATAAAGTGGCCACCATAGGTCCAGTAGTTGCCTAGAGAGTTATCCATCGAAGCGATAACCATTGAACCATTAGATAGGGCATTTAGTATTTCAGATCTGTTGGTTGTCTGAGTACTTGAAAGGCCGTATAGGTTGGCTGCAGCTGGGAATAAGGTCCAGTAAGAGCCACCATCTCCAGGCATAACGTGGCCATTGGCCATTGAGTAGTTAGCCATTTCAATAGGATCTACTAAATTGTCCGTCATAGATGAAAGTACCATGGCCATAGAAGTTGGTCCACAGCCGTTAGCTGCAATTGTTGACCAGTAACCTGTACCATAGGTACCTGAAGCCCAAGGCTCTTCCCTTTGGCTATAATAGACCACATTTCCGCTAAAAGGCTCGTAGTTAGCTTCTGGAGTGACATCGTAGCTCAGACTTACCCTCCTCTGGTCTTCACTTTCACTAGCCTGATCATTCTCAGCTTCCTGTCTAGCTAGTTCAGCCAATCTTCTTTCTTCGGCTTCTTTAGCTAGCCTTCTCTCCTCTGCCTCCTTAGCCAGCCTTCTCTCTTCAGCTTCTCTAGCTAATCTTTCTTCATAGGCTTTATTTAAATTCTCAATTTCCGTATTTAATTGGCTAACCCTATCTTCTAACCTAGAGATTTCCCCACTTGCCTGGTCCATATCCCTTTGTATGACCGCGATTAAATCCCTTTGGTCGTAGATTGAGTCGACAAGCTCTGCTTCCTTTACCTCTAGGTTTTTCAAAGCCTCGTCCCTTGAAGCTTTTTGCCCCTTTAGGTTAAGCTCTATCTTCTCTAACTCTGCCTTGGTATTTTTCATCTCTTCAATCAAGTTTTTGTCATGAGATGCTACCGACTTCATGGTAGTGTACTTGGCTAAGAAATCTTCCACATTATCGGAAGACAAAAGCAAGGGTATGTAGCCACTGTTTCTATTCTTGTACATAACATCTATACGCTTTTTAAAAGTCTCTATCTGCTCACCAAGGATTGCCTCTTGGATTTTTCTTTCCTTTTCATTCTCAGCAATAGACTCTTCTAAGCCTGCTATCTCTTCCCTTAAGCTACCAATTTGACCTTCAAGCTCTTCTTTATGAGCATTTAGGGCGTCTAGTTGACCTAGAGACTCCTCTAGACTCACACTAGATTCCTCTAATAAGGATCTTTGGTTTTGTATATCTTGGTTAGCCGACTCTAGCTGGCCCTGTCTCTCCTCTATCTGCTCTAGCTCATCGTTGGCAAAGGTCAGTTCTTGGCCAGCAAATAGGGAGGTTAGGCTGATGCCTAATGCCAGTAAGATCGAAAGTATTTTTCCTCTCTTCAACATATCCTCCTAAGCCTTTAGGTATTTTTTAACGGAGAAAACCGATCCAACGGTTCCGATTACTATACCCAAGGTACAAAATATTATAAATAAATCATTTCTCAAGTACATCGGTTCTATCATATGGGATGAAATCAAGCTAAATAGTCTTTCTCCCCAATTGTTGTAAATGTAAACATAGCTAATATAGGTAATGATAAAGGCTAAGAAGGTTCCAAGTATTCCAAACAACATCCCCTCAATAATAAAGGGTCCGCTAATCATAGAATTGGTGGCCCCTAAATACCTCATAATTTCAATTTCTTTCTTCCTAGACATTACCGTAAGTTTAACCGTATTGGAGATTACCAAGACGGCAATAATTACCAATATCGAAGCTGCTATTAAGCCACCTAACCTCACATAATCGGAGATCTTAATCAAGCGATTAACCGCATCTTGGTAGTAGATAACATTAGTGACTCCATCGACTTCCTTAGAGTACTGAACGATAGCATTGGAAAACTGAATATCATCAACTGAAACAACTATAGATCTTTCTAAAGGGTTGTCATCCTCAAGTCCTTCTAAAATATAGGACTCTTCTCCCCAGATTTCCTTCATCTCAGCAAGGGCATCCTCTTTGTTTTTATACATTGTATCCCTAACTCCAGGCCTAAGCTTTATATTTTCTTCAATGCCTACTATCTGTTGGTCGTTTAAGCCATCAGACAGGTATACTTCGATTTCATCTACCTTAGTCTTTAGGTCTACTAGAACCACATTAACTGAAAGGGCTGTCACCAAGACTACCCCTAGGATTATTAAAACTGCTGCGGTGGATATTACCGAAGCAAAGCCCATGGCCTTGTTCTTCCAAACTCCTTTAATTCCCTGAAATAATATATTAAAAAATATTCTAATTTTCTTCATTTCCACTGCCTAACTGGTAGATACCGCCTTCTTCATCACTGACAATCCTACCCTTATCCATATAGATAACTCTTTCCTTTAGCTTGTTTACAATCTCCTGTGAGTGGGTGACAGTTATTACCGTCGTCCCCCTTTTATTGATCTCAACTAGCTTGTCCATTACTTCCCAAGAAGTGGTCGGATCAAGGTTGCCCGTTGGTTCATCGGCTATAAGAATTTTAGGTTCATTGACCATGGCCCTGGCCATAGCAACTCTCTGACCCTCTCCACCAGACAGTTGTCTGGGATAGGACATAGCCCTGTCCTCTAAGCCTACCAGCCTAAGGACTTCCCTAATCTTTCTCCTTGCCCTGCCTCCAAAAATACCCTGAACTTCGAGGGCAAACTTCACATTGTCATATACATTTCTGTCGTTTAATAGCCTAAAATCCTGGAAAACTACACCTATATTTCTTCTTATCTTGGGGATTCTCCTGGCCCTAACAAAGGAAATGTCCTGTCCATTTACAATGACAGAACCGGAAGAGGGATTTTCTTCTTTCATAATCAGCTTAACCACTGTAGTTTTACCCGCTCCTGATGCACCGATGATAAATACAAACTCACCTGCTTCGATGTTAAAGGAAACATCTCTGAGTGCGGCTATACCCCTAGAGTAGTTCTTGCTAACCCCTTTAAAAGTAATCATATCTTCACCCCTATCCATTAGACCATATTATAACATATCAACCGCTAAAAATGAATGAAAAAAAGCAAAAAAGTTACAAGGAAGTTACAGTAACCAAACTTCTTCTTTAGAGCAGATTTTAGCATATCGCAAAGCATAAAAATAAAAATAGACCCCCTAGTAAGCTAGGAGGGTCTTATCTTCTAGGTCTTTAATCCAAACTACTTTATTCATAGGCACGCTTACAATCTGCGAATATCCGTCAGATATAAACCTTTCATTTGGGTTTTCATCAAAGTAATCTAGCCAATAGCTAAGCCCTAAATTATCCTCGTCAAATTCTGAGGCCCTTAATCTTAGAATCTTGTAGTTAGAATGGTCTTTGTCATAGGGTGAGGGATTTACCGTCCATCCCATGTAGAAGACTGCCCTATTCTTGTATTCACGGCCATCAAAACTACCCTCCTCTAGAAACTGTAAATATTCATCTAGTGGTGGCTCTCCATAGGGCAAGGCTAGGGTGTCTACACTATAGCCCTCTGGAACTAGGTTGTTTAAAAAGTTATACTGTCTTCCTATTTCTGCCTGGAGTTCATCAGGCCCAAGTTCAGAAAAATGAGCATGGCTAGCACTATGGCTCCCTATGTCCATGCCTTCCTTAATCATCAAGGCAAACTTTTCTTTATATTTACCGTCACTTCCAAAGGGCTGATCACCACTAACGAAGAAAGTAGCATGTGGTTGAAAGCCAGGATGATCCATGGCAAAGGCTAAAAGTAGACCTACCGCCGATTGAATATCCACCTCATGGTCTTCGTCAAAGCTCATATTACTAGGGTCACCATCATCAAAGGTTATTAAATAGGGCGTTTTACCAGCTGGAGTGGTAATGTTTCCCGACAAAAAGTCATCTAAGGATATGGGCAGGTAGCCTTTGTCGTAAAGCTTTTGTAGATCCTGGGTAAACATCTCCGGTGTTACCGTATACCTCTCCTCTTCATCTCCAATATAGTGATAGGACAAGATCATTATAGAACCAGCCTCATTAGGTTCTATGCTTAAGTCTACATCCTCAATACTAGGCTCCTCCTCAACTACTTCACTAACCTGAGAATCTTGGGTAGGCAGCGGCTTTTCTTCATCTTCTATATTTTGACTTTCTACTACTTGAGCTTTTTCACTTATAGCTATCTCTTCTTTTATTCTATCTGGCTCTACCTTCTCCATGCCACAGGCGGATAAAAGGGTTAGAGCCATTAATATAAGTAATTTTTTCACATTTCACCTCATCAACGGTGGATATTATATCATAAAGCCTTGGCTAAGACCATGTTCTAGCCTAATATCTTTACATTTTCGCTTATTATTAATATACTTAGTATGGTGATGCAAATGAGTAAAAAAGAATTAAGAGAAAAATATACGGCCATAAGGGCCGAAATACCTGAGGAGACAAAGAAGAAGTGGGATGATGAATTTTTCCACAATCTAATCAATTCAGATATTTACAAACAATCACAGACTATTTACGTATTCGTCAGCTTTAATGACGAAATCGACACTCACCAGCTAATAACTCATATGATTAGCCAGGGAAAAAATGTGAAAATACCGGTTACAGAGGCTGGCAATCCAGATATGAGATTTACTAGACTTTTGGATATGGACCACCTGGAAGTAGCTAACTTTGGCATCCTAGAGCCTAAGGAAGAGCATTTAGATTTTGAAAATATTAAGGATAGTGATTTAATCCTAGTTCCAGGCCTAGTTTTTGACGAAGATGGCTATAGGGTTGGCTACGGTGGCGGTTTTTACGATAAGTTTTTATCTAAAATAGACTATGACCCGATTAAGATCGGGATTTGCTATGAAATTCAGATTGGAGAGAACCTACCAAGGGAACACTTTGATATTCCAGTAGACTATATCTGTACAGATAAAAATTGGAGAACTGTTAAGGACCGCATGTAGGTTCGAAAGGTTGATAAGATGAAAAGATTAATTGGTACATCTGCAATGGGGATAAGGGCTCCGATTATCAAGGAAGATGATGATCTGGTTAAAATCACTTCTGATTTAATCCTCCAAACTGTAGAAAATTATAACTTAAACTTTAAAGACAAAGACATCGTCGCAGTAACCGAATCTCTGCTAGCTAGGGCTCAGGGAAACTTTTGCGATATCCAGGAGATAAGCGATGAAATCAATGAAAAATTCGGCGACTCTATCGGCGTTCTTTTTCCCATTACTTCGAGAAATAGATTTTCTGTAATACTTAAGGCAATTGCCGACACTGGCAAGGACGTCTACGTTTTCTTAAATTACCCTTCAGACGAAGTGGGTAACGAAATTATCGAAGGCGAAATCCTAGCTCAAGAAGGCATCAACTCCTACATCGAGACTATCGATGAAGAAAGATACAGGGAACTAGTTGGCGGTAGCTACCACCACCCCTTTACTGGAGTTGACTACGTAGAACTTTACAAATCCATGGGTAAGGGAAATATTAAAATCTTCCTTTCAAATAATCCTCTGGATCTGCTTAATTATACAGATGAAATTTTAGTGGCAGGAGTCCACGAGAGGGTTTACCTAGAGGAGATAATGAAGGTAAATGGCGCAAAAACAGTCTACACCTTAGCAGACTTGTTGACTGAGCCAAGAAATGGCTCTGGCTACAATCCACAATACGGCCTCTATGGATCAAACATGAGTACAGAGACAGAGCTTAAGCTCTTCCCTAGAGACTGCCAAGAGTTTGTAGATGAACTGCAAAAGAACATATACGATAGGACTGGAGTTACTATCGAGGCTATGATTTACGGTGACGGAGCCTTTAAGGATCCGGTAGCCGGCATCTGGGAGCTAGCAGACCCAGTAGTCTCACCAGCCTATACCTCAGGTCTAGAAGGAAGGCCTAAGGAAATCAAACTAAAATTCGTGGCTGATAACGAGCTTAGGGATATGACCCACGAAGAAGCCCAAAGGGCTATAAAAGAAAAGATTGCGAATAAAACTGAGGACAATATCGAGCAAGGTAGCATAGGAACCACACCTAGACAAATACCTGACCTTTTAGGGTCTTTAGCAGACCTAGTTAGTGGATCAGGAGATAAGGGTACACCTATCGTCTTTATTCAAGGTTATTTTGATAACTACTCAGACCAATAATAAACAAAGAAAAACCGGCCTTTTGGCCGGAGAGTCTAGACAAACCAAGATTTGGAGGTCTCAATCGAATGACCGCTCACGGCCATTTGGCCAAGGAATGTCATTCTCATGAGACCTCCAAATCATACTCTCAATACTTGAGAGTTTTCTCAGCGTTCTGACCGGCCTTTTAGCCGGTTTTTTTATATAAAATTCTTTTGCTTGCTTATTTCCTACCGATAATTAAACCTGTTTGAATATAGTCTCTTACGTTTTCGATTAGGCCCCACTTGGCTGCGTACTCATCAGTACACTCTTCTAAATTGATAATTAGATTTTCAAAGCCGGCCTTTTCTATTATTTCCCTTAAGTCCTCCTCCAGAAGAGCTCCACCTACTCAGGTCCCGTAGATATCCTTGGTCTCAAGGACTTCTGCAGGCAATGGCTTCTTTAATATTATGTCGGACACGATAAACATGCCCCCATCTTCTAACACCCTGTAAATTTCATCGTAGGTCTTTTGCTTGTCTGGCTCTAGGTTTATAACACAGTTACTTATTACCTTAGAAATCGAGCCATCTTCAAAAGGCAGGTCGGTAACCTCTCCTCTGACAAACTCTACCCCTTCAAATCCCTTTTTGTCCCTTACATCGTTGGCCCTGTCTACCATGGCTTGAAGGACGTCGATACCATAAAGAGTTCCAGCCTTTGGGAACTTAAGTCTAGTTAGAAAAACGTCAACTCCAGTCCCACTCCCTAGGTCTAAAAGGGTCTCTCCATCTCTAAGGAGAAGATTTTCCAAGGGATTGCCACAGCTTAGGCCCATTTGAATCTCCTCAGGGAGTTGGTCTAAGAGCTCCCTGTCATAACCTAGGGATTCATAAAGATCCAAGGACTTTACCTTAGTCCCTCTCTTATTTTTAGCAATTTCTGTATAGAATCTGTCAACTTCACTTCTAATTTCTTCAGATTTTTTCATAATACCTCCTCTTTTATGCTATAACTTAGTCCTGGCATTAGCCTCTTTGTTAAATAAACCCAGCTAAAGCTGGGTTTGTGTTTATGTATATAGTCCTAGTAATATTAATCCAAAGCTAATGAAATTTTCATCGCATTTTCGACTTTTCTCATGGTCTTATGTTCAAAGGATCCGATTTTTTCTTTTAATCTCTTCTTGTCAATAGTCCTGATCTGCTCCAGAAGTATGGTTGAATTCTTAGGCAAGCCTAACTCGCTTGAATCAACTTCTACATGGGTTGGTAGCTTAGCCTTATTCTCCTGGGCAGTAACTGCTGCGACTATTATCGTGGGAGAGTACTTATTACCCACATCATTTTGAATCACTACCACTGGCCTAATCCCACCCTGTTCAGAGCCGACAACTGGATTCAAATCAGCGTAAAATAAATCTCCTCTTTTAACTTTCATATTATTTAGTCATCAAAAAGATAATTTACCTCCTCCACTATTTCAGCTCCCTTATCTCCATCTATATATACCCTAGGAACCCTTCTCGCAACACCAGTAATAACTTCATACATTATCGCGTCTCCAATATCAGATATCTCTTCAATAGGTAATTCCTCGCCAAAGCAAATAGCTTCGTCACCATATTTTACCCCTTTAACGCCGCTTACGTCAATCATTGTCTGATCCATACAAACTCTTCCTATAATGGGACAACTGACTCCATTGACTATCATTCTACCTTTATTTGACAAATACCTGGGATAGCCATCTCCATAGCCTAGGCCAACTGTGGCCACTAGCTTATCCTCTTCTAGAGTATAGGTTTGACCATAACCAACCGTCTCTCCTTTTTTTAGCTCCTTAACTTGGGTAATTGTAGATTTAAGGCTAGCTACTGGTTTTAACTTGGGCTGAGCTTTTTCTGCCACATAATCCGATGGATAGATACCGTAAAGTCCAATGCCAGATCTGACCATATCTTCTCTATAATCAAACATCATAAGGGCAGCATCATTATCTACGTGTTTAATTCCTAAATCAACTCCCCTAGCTTCTAACTCTCTAATAGCTCCTTCAAAGGCTTGGAACTGACAATTGGTAAAAGTATCTCCTTTTACATCAGCCGATGCAAAGTGGGTAAAGATACCTTTTATGCAGATATTTTCCATCTGGGAAATTTCCTCTATTTGGTTGAGGGATTGAGGATTAATCTTAAAACCTATCCTATTCATACCAGTATCAATCTTAATATGTATGGGAACAACGAGCTCCTTATCCTTACCTATTTGATTTAATACTTGGGCTTGGTCTAAGGAATATATGGTAGTTTCGACACCGTAATCAACGCTAAGTTCCTCAACACCTGGTAAAGCTGCCGTAAGGGTCATAAGGCTTGACTCGATGCCAGCCTCTCTCAGTTCTATTGCCTCGTTTAAGGTTGAAACTGCGAAATAGTCTACCCTCTGGGACTCTAGGTATCTAACCACTTGAATGCTACCCAGCCCATAGGCATTGGCCTTGACTACGGCGCAAATATTAGCCCCACGGCAAACCCTCCGAATCTCCTCTAAGTTGTTTTTTAGATTTTTATAATTTACTTCCATCCAGCTAGGTTGGACCAGCTTAATCTTGTCTTTCATCATCTATCCTCTTCTCTAAAATCGCTCCAGGTAAATAATGGATTAGGTCACTAGCTATCAGCGAGTCTTCGCCAATTTCCTCAGCAGCCAAGTCACCAGCCCTTCCATGGAGAAAACTTCCCAGACAAGCTGCCTCATAGGCCGGGTAGCCTTGGCCTAACAGGGATCCAATAATACCAGTTAAAACATCTCCGCTTCCAGCTGTAGCCATGCCTGAATTACCCGTCTTGTTAATGTAAATTTCCTCTGGACTAGCCACCACCGTGTCCGCCCCCTTTAAAACCAAAACCAGTCTATGTTGCTTTGCAAATTCACTTGCCAGTTCCTTTCTTTGGCTTTGAATCTGATCTACAGTCAGTCCGGTGAGCCTGGCAAACTCTAAGGGGTGAGGTGTAAGAACAGTTGAACCAAAAAAACCTATATCTCCTAGCCTACCTTTAAGGGAGTTTAGGCCATCTCCATCTATCACCATAGGCTTCCCTAAGGCCACTAAGTTCTTTATTAGGTCAAAGTGATCAGAATTTCCCATTCCTACACCAACTGCCAAAGCATCAACTAATTTACAGAAAGCTACTAATTTATCTAGTCCTTGACTAGAAAATTCCCCTCCTTCTGAGGGGAAAGCTTTAACTATTGCCTCTAGTGATTTATTTTCAATACTTTCTCTAACTTCTTCTGGGACTAGGCTGTAGACTAAACCACTTCCAGTTCTTAGGGCACTTTTAGACGATAAGACCACAGAACCAGACATACCTTTGCTAGCACCAACTACAGCTAGCCTGCCAAAGGTCCCCTTATGAGAATCCACTGGTCTAGGCTTTAGGCTAATACCTATCCTAGGCCCATGGTATTTTGTTTTCTTTAATATGGCTGATGAAATAGCATATTCTTTTTCATGACTAATGGACACTTCTAAGTCATAGCCTCTAGGAGCTGTAACTACTGGCTTCCCCATATCATCTGAAAGTATCTCTATATCCTTAAAAGCCAGCTTGCCTATGCCTGTACCTAAGGCCTTGGAAACCGACTCCTTGGCAGAAAACCTACCTGCTACCGATTCCGGCCTCATATTTTTGGCCTTAAGGAGCTCAATTTCCCTGTCAGTAAATATCCTCTCCAAGAATTTATCTTTCTTTAGCAGTCTTTCAATTCTAGAAATTTTTACAATATCTATACCTATCAACTTAAAAGCCTTTCTAGTGATTCTTCTAATTTCCTGGCTAGCTGGTTTTCATCAGCCGTCAGCACCTGTCCATCTACATAGACAATCCTACCCCCAATAATGGTAGCCCAAACATCAGAGGCCTGTGCCGAGTAAACGATTGCTGATTCTGGCCTACCTAAGGGTCTAAGGTGAGTCTGATCTGTGTCAAAAATTGCTAAATCTGCTAATTTACCTTCTTGAAGGCTACCTAGGTCATCCTCTAACCCTAGGGCTACAGCCCCTCCCCAGCATGCTGCTCTCAGAGTATCATAGGCTGTCATAGCCTTGGGATTTTCTGAAAAACCCTTGGCTAAAAGTGAAGCAAGATGAATTTCCTCAACCATGTTTAAGTTGTTATTAGACGAAGCCCCATCTGTTCCTATACAGAGGTTAATTCCATAATCTAGCATATCCTGTGTTCTAGCAAATCCAGAGGCTAATTTTAAATTACTGCTGGGATTGTGGGCAATAGAAACCTTTCTGTCGGCTAGTATCTCTAAGTCCTCATCCTCTAAATACACTCCGTGGGCTGCCAAGGTTTGAACATCAAAGAAATCAAAACTATCCAGATATTGGACTGGTGTCATAGCTTCTTCCCTTAGGCAATTGTCAAACTCAGTCCTGGTTTCCGCCAGGTGGATATGGATTTTTGTTCCCAGTTCTTTAGCCAGATCTCTAAGGCCAATAAGCTCATCCTTAAGAACTGTGTAGATACTGTGGGGACCAGGCCAAACTTGTAGAAGCCCTTCTCTGCCATGATAGTCCTTGTGGAGCTTCCTAAGCATGTCTAGCCTCCCCTGGCTATTGCCATCGGAAATATAACCTGGTGATAGAACCCCTCTCATGCCAATTTCCAAAGCCCCATCTCCAACCCTATCCATAGCGAAATACATGTCTACAAAGCTGGTAGTTCCAGATTTAACCATTTCAATCATAGAATACTTGGAAGCAATATAAATATCTTCCTCGGTTAACTTAGCCTCAAGGGGCCAGATCTCTTTCTCTAACCAGTCCATTAATTCAAGGTCATCTGCGTAATTCCTCATCAAGGACATGCCTAGATGGGTGTGACTGTTTATAAAGCCAGGTAAGGCTAATTTGCCCCTACCGTCCACAATCTCTTCAGCTTCTAAATTTAAGCCTCTATCTATTTTGGCTATCCTCTCACCCTCTATGTAAATATCCACATCTTCCAAAAAATCCTCTGACCCAGTCATCGGTAGGACATTAATATTTTTAATTAATATACTCATAGGATAATCTCCTCTGATAAATACCTTTCAAAAAGTTCTGCTATACGTTCCATATCCTCCCTTTCTTTTCCGAGAGCCCTAATTACAGATTTCTTAATAGCGCCAAAGTTTTGTTCGCTAAAAAATTCTATACTGTACTCTTGGAAGAACAAGTCTATAACCCTGTCTCCTAAAGCGTAAACCAAATCATCAGCAAAAGAATCCCTATCTAATTTGTAATTAACCACTTCGCGGATGCTGTGGAGAATCCTAAAGTTTATATACTCTATAAAGCTGATAAAGGAGGTCTGGTTCTCGTCCTCATCAATGGCAAAAAGTATGACCAAGAGCATATTCCACTTTAAATCCAAATTTACTATTGAGTTAATTCCCTTGGCTAGCCTATAACTTTGCTCTAGCTGAAGCTGATCAAAACCACCTAGGCTTATGTAATCACCAAATCTAATATCCTCCTGATTTATCTCATCTAACCTATCCATAAGGCGTATAAAGTAGGAAGATGGTTTCTCAAACCTCTCATAATAGACCTTGGAAAATAGATAGTTCATCAAAAGACTAATAGGTTCTCTAAAATTCAAGACTATAGCGGTTTGCTTTTTGAATTTCACTAGGAATAAATCGTGGATACTCTTAGTCACCAGTTTAATCAGTTGATTCTTATCTATAATCTCATCTGTCTGCTCAATATCCGACAGGTGGTCGTTAATAAGCATAAGCTGGGAATCTATCATCTCTAAGTTTCCCTTTACCGAATAAAGGACTTCCCTGACAAAATCCTCTGAAAGCATATAGGAATAGTTCTTATAGAGGACCTTATGGTCTATCTCTCCCCAAAAGAGATTTACAAAAGATTTTATCTGAAGCTCAAAGTTAAAGGCTATGTTATCTTGGACAAACTTTCCATCCAACCTATAAATTTTAAAGCCATTGTTTTGAACTTCGGGCTGATTTGAGATTTTTAAAAAGATATGTTCAGATAGGTCAGATTTAAAATAACCTCCAACTTCCTCTTGGTTAAAAATCCTACAAAGCCTGCGATAAAGTCTTTCTTCATCATCCATAAACCTACACTCTAGTCTAACACCTATTAAGTCGCTAAGGTTTGCTAAAAATCTCTCTGGCTCCTTATACCTAAAGAAGAAGTTTTGCCTGACTATTTTCTCCTTAATCGAATCTAGACTCTTTAGTCTAGTAAAAACATTCGTAAATTCCTCTTCTTCTTCGAAAATATCATAGAAAAACTTGCCTAGCACTTCTCTTGCGTACTCTGCATCTTCTTTAGATTCCCTTATTAGATTTAAACAGTTTTCTATATATCCGAATATTTCTAACTCCATAGATGCCTCCTTAAATACTGAGTCAATTATATCACATCTAGATGGCTAGAAATGAATAAAAAAAGAGCCCTAAGGCTCTTCTTCTCTACTAATAGTTTCTCCAGTCCACATCTTCAGTAATTGGACAAATATATCCTTCGGCTTTCTTGTCGTGCTCAGCCTTAGCCTGCTCAATTAGTTCTGGTTCATCAATAAACTTCTTAATAGCTCCTACCATGGCTCTAGCTCCATAGATAGATCCCTTTTGTCCGATAGACATACCAGTTGCTGAAGTTGCCTGCCAGCTGTGTGATGGTGCTAGGGAAGTAAAACATGCTGTAGTAAAGAAAATACCTGGGCCATTTGAGTTACATCTCCTACGACTGTAGAAGCATCTGGGTTTAGCTTATTCATAGGTTTTACAGCAGTTGAAATAGGCTGGTAATCATCTGGAGCCACTGTTCTTTCATAGGTTGGAAGCGTAGAATTTAATTTGTCAGCAAACTCAACTTCCTCATCAGTGTATTCTGGCGCCTTAGCCTCTTTCATAGCCTGGTCTACCACTTCATTTACAACATCATTGTTTTGAATCTCATAGCAACCGCCTAGTCTTTCTAACTCAAAGGATGTTTCTGTCACGGGGGCAGCACCTTCAGCACATTTAACGATTCTGTTAAATACGTCAATAGTGTTAGTTCTCTTGTTAGACCTTACAAAATAGTAAACTCCTGCTGTTCCTGGTACGATATTTGGAGCCGATCCGCCGTCAATGATCTGGTAATGGAATCTAACGTCATCGGTAACGTGCTGTCTTAAATAGTTGGCTCCAACGTTTATAAGCTCAACTGCGTCTAGGGCAGATCTGCCCTCTTCTAGAGCTACTGCTGCGTGAGAGGTTATACCCTTAAAGTGAAACTTTGCCGTTTCGATAGCAGTCATCGATGAGTCCCTAACCTCGTTATGATTCATCGGATGCCATCCAAAGGAGATATCTAGCTCCTTAAAAGCTCCCTCTCTGGCCATAAAGCCCTTACCAACAAGGATTTCCTCTGCTGGACAACCATAGTATACGATGGTAGCCTGGTCTTCACTCTCTAAGCCTTCCTTGGCCGCAATAGCTGCCGCTAGAGGCGCAGCTGCAATAAGGTTGTGACCACATGCATGGCCTGCTGCTCCCTTTTCAGCCACCTCTTCAACCAGAGAGCTATCCTTCTGGCTTAGCTATGGTAGGGCGTCATACTCGCCTAAAAATCCAAAGACTGGGCAACTAGCTCTGCTGACTTTACTACCTTAAAGGCAACTTCTGCATAGTCCCAAATCTTCTTACTTATGTCGCTAATCAACTCTTCATTTTCATCAATCCATTGATTTGCTTTTTGTAAATCCATAAACCTTCCTCCTTTGGCTTAACAATAAAGAGACTTTAGAAAACCCTTTTTAGCCCTAAGGTACTTTATAATTAGCTCACCTTTATATTATAGATTATAGGTCAATTTTTAATAACAGCCTAGCTGGTCTTATTTACCCTGTAAAAGCAGCCACACTAAAGGCCCTATAGAAACCAATAAAATCCCCCCTAGGATTAGCTTACCCCAAGCGGACCCTAGATTGACCGTAGTTCCAATGCCGATTCTTTTATTTACGAAGATGGCAGGATCGTCTGGATTGTAGTAGATGGTAGCCCCCAAGTACCAGTTTTCTTCAGAGCCTTCGGCTCGCCTTTCCTGGCCACTTGACAACTTCTCCCCTGCCATTCCCACCCTTCTTCCCAGGACTAAAACAGCTATCACTATCAGGATTGAAGGCAAGAGGCTTAGCCACATTACCTCAGGGTGAACTTTCTTATTGGAAAAAAGCATAAGATAGCCCATATATTGTAAACTAGCAACTAGGGCAAGGGCTGACAAAAAGTGAAGACCAGTCCAAATCCTCCTAGCCCTAAGTATCCCAATCAAGGACTCTTCCCTTCTTCCAGGCTCAAGTCTTTGCCTAGTCATAAGGTAGGCTAGGTTGGCCAAGAAAATAACCCATAGTAGAAAGAAGTTTGTTAGGGGCAGAAAGTAAACGGACTAAAATCCCTTAGGCCTATAGCCGTCAACACGCCCGAAAAAATCCATATGAACCGGGACTGGGTCTGGGATAGCCTGGTAGTTATGAAAAATATACACAGTGCCTAAAATAACAATCAATAAGGGGATTAAATATAATCCTAAACCATTTCCCTTTAAATTAAATCTTTCCTTAGTATAGGAAGTCTCTATTAGGATTCTCTCATCTACACTATCTCCCCAATCGGCTTTCAATTTTTTCAGCCTATGATTCCAGTAAATTAAGGGGGTAAAGTTAAGAAAAATCAATGCCAAGAGGACTAGTGATTGAAGACCGATATCCTCAAGAAAAACTCCAGTTAATATCCACATCAATCCTATAGTAAATACTCCAAAGCCCAGGGTAGACCAGGTATAAAATCTACCGATAGACTGGATTTCTTCCCTATCTAAATTTTCATCTGAAAAGCCTACGCCTAAAACCATGCCCTTTCTTGAAAATTTTTCAACAAAGGCCTGAATCAGCACGACAAGTAAAATCGTCAATCCATAGGTGATTTTCAAAATCAGCTCCATCTCAACCCTCCATTTCATCCAAGAGCTCTTCTAGCAGATTTTCAAGTTGATTTCTCTTTAAATCCTTAGCTTTTAAAAAAGCTAGGGAATTCGTTAAAGCATCAACCCCACTTTCATACTCTTCTTCTGTTAAACTTCGAATTTCATCCCTAACCCTAGTTCCCGCAGATCTTTCAAGGATTAAAAATCCTGCCTCTTCAAGTTCCCTATAGGCCTTGTTAACCGTATGAAGGTTAACCCCTAAGTCAGTAGCTAGGGCACGAACACTTGGCAGTCCCTCTCCTGATTTTAGTTGACCTGAGGCAATACCATAGATTATCTGTTCTTTTATCTGCTCGTAAATTGGCGTTTTCGAGCTCGGTCTAATTTCTAAAAACATAGGCCCTCCAATCTTAACCATAACATTTTCTTGCTATAGTTATTATATAACAAGCCCGATAGGTTGGCAAAAAAATAAAGCTGTCTCCAGCTTTATCTTCAGGTTCCAGTATATGTAAATCCTTCTCTAATCATTTCATAACAGGTCTTGGTATGCCTAGCAAAGTCCTTTTTACATCTAGGACACTTTACCATCCCGTCTTCAATCAAGGGAGCATTAAACACCCTATCGATCCTCTCCTTATGGCACCTTAGAACTTGACCAGGGCCAATTTTGTCGTACCTGTACAGTTTCTCCTTACAATATGCACATCTAATAATTAACATAGATTCCTAATATTCCTATTCTACTTCTGTTAACTCTGGTTGTAATAATTTGACGAAAGACTGTAAGAACCTATCAATCTCGTCGTGGTCTAGGCTGTAATGAACTTTCCTCCCAGATTTTCTAGAAATTACTAGATTTGTGTCTGCCAATTGCTTCATGTGATGAGACAAAGTTGGCTGGGAGATCTTTAATTCTGACAATATGTGGGTCGCCGTCTTTTCTTCATGGGCAATAATTTTTACAATCTTTAGCCTATTGCCCTCACTTAGGCATTTTAAGACGTTTAATTTTTCTTCAAATTCCATATAACCTCCAAAAAACGAGTCTCGTCACCTTCGATTATATACTAGCTAATAGTGTAAATCAAAAAACTTTAAGTTTATTAGGTTAAAGCAAAAAACTAACCTCCGCAAGTTCATCTACTCTCAAATCGCAATCTATGTCCTTTGCTCACCTACCTTAAAGATAAAAAATATTCCTGCCAGAGCTAGGGCCATGGGTATCCAAAAATAAGGTGCCAACTCTGTAGAAACCAAGGCTTCTAACGGTTGGTAGCCAAGATTAATACCTAGCTGATTAAGACTATCTATGGCAGAAAATACCCCAGCACCAATGGCTCCACCTAAATATATAGAGCGTCTTTGGAAAGCTGGACCCAGTAAGTTTAAGAAAATAAGGACAAGGCCAATAGGATATATAAAACCTAAAATTGGTGCAGAAATCCTAACCATTTCGTCAACCCCTACTACAGCAAAATAACTGCTAAAGAGGATTATTAGCAAAATGCTAGTCCGATAGGATAGCCTTCCCCTACTAAATGATTTAAAGGACAGTCCTACCATATTTACTAGGCCTATACTAGTTGTCAAGCAGGCAAGGATCATGGCTGCGCTTATGGCGTACTTACCAGTGTTTCCTAAGACCCCTCCAGCAATCCTAATTAATAACTCTACCCTACCAATTTCCCTGCTAATATTTGAGCTTGCTCCTAAATAGATAAAACCAGCATATATAGCTCCTAATCCTAGGCTAGCGATAACCCCTGCCCAGATTGTTTCCCTTTTTAAATCTTCCTTTCTTACTCCACTGCTGATGAAATTAGCTATTACTCCAGAGGTGAAGATCATGGCAGCTAAAGCATCCATAGTCTGGTAGCCTTCAGTAAAGCCCAATGAGAATAGATTTTCAAATCTCTCAGGCCCTAGCGGTCCCAGTGGATTTATGATTCCCTTGATAATAATAATCGCTAGGATAATTATCAGTGCTGGTGCCAGTATGCTACCTAGATAGTCAATAATCTTACCAGGCCTTAGAACAAAGAATAAAACTATTAAAAAGAAAACTGCTGAGCCAATGACTGGACTAAGATTAGGCAGTACAGTCCCCTTTACTATTTCATAGCTAGTAGCTGCTGTCCTAGGTATGGCCAAGCCAGGCCCTATAGCTAAGAGTATCACTATCGATAAGGCTCTGGAAAAACCTGGTCCCAGCTGCTTAGCCAGGTCCTCTAAAGTCCCTCCAGCATTGACGGTAGCGATGACAGCTAGGAAAACAAAACCTACTCCGGTTATTAAAAAACCTGCCGTGGAAAAACCATATCCTGAGCCCGAAACCCTCCCTAGGCTAGGTGGAAAAATAAGATTACCCGCTCCAAAAAACATAGATAAGAGGGCTAGTCCTGATATTAATACCCCCTTAAAATTCCGATTATTTTTCATATTACCTCCTTTTCTGTAATTTTAACACAAAATGGAAGTTCTTTGTAAAATATGCCCAAATTTTTGACAATAAAAAAGACCCTTT
>CAZFXW010000013.1:0-19634 GCA_964523385.1 uncultured Peptoniphilaceae bacterium
TAGCGAGGATGACACTTATGTGTCCCCAGTTCAGATTAGGAGATTTAGGCTAAAGACTGGAGACTATGTCGTAGGTATTGCTGGTGACAAAAGAGACAAGGAGAAGTTTTCTCCGCTAATTTTTGTAAACACGGTAAATGGCAGCACGCCAGATTTTGCCAGAAATAGAACTGAATTTGAAGACCTGACTCCTATCTATCCTAAGGAAAAGATTGTCCTAGAGGATGGGACTAAGGACTTATCATCTAGAATTATCGATTTAGTCGCTCCTATCGGCCGAGGCTCAAGGGGTATGATTGTGTCGCCACCTAAGGTGGGTAAGACTACTTTAATAAAATCCATAGCCAATTCAATTGTAAAGGCATATCCAGAAATTCACGTAATTATTTTACTTATTGATGAAAGACCAGAAGAGGTTACAGATATTGAGAGGAGCGTTCAAGGAGAGAGGGTAGAAGTTATAGCCTCTACTTTTGATGAACTTCCAGATAATCATGTGGCTATCTCTGAATTTGTCCTTGAAAGGGCTAAAAGGTTGGTAGAGCATGAGGAAGACGTAGTAATTCTATTGGACTCTATAACTAGGCTCACTAGGGCCTACAATATTGTAAATCCATCTTCGGGTAAGATTTTATCTGGTGGATTAGACCCAACGGCTTTTCATAGACCGAAAAGGTTTTTTGGAGCGGCCAGGAATATCGAAGGAGGCGGTTCGCTGACGATTTTAGCTACGGCCCTAATCGAAACCGGCTCAAGGATGGACGATGTAATATTTGAGGAGTTTAAAGGAACTGGTAATATGGAAATCCATTTGGACAGGGAATTATCTAATGTAAGGATTTTCCCTGCAATCGATATCTACAAATCCGGAACCAGGAGGGAAGACCTCCTTCAGAGCGAGCCAGAATTAGAAGCAATGCTCAAAATAAGAAGGTCATTTTCAGGCCAGGATAAGACAGAAGTTGCTGAGACCATTATCAAGACCCTGTCCCAAACATCCTCTAATGAGAATTTTATTCAGATTGTTTTAGAATCGGATATGTTTGTTAAAAAGAGGGGCAGAGATTGGTAGGTTGGCCTGGGAATTGAATGGAAAATTTCTGGATTTTTCCTGTAAGGAAGTGGCATTAATCGGTATAGGCAACTTTTGAAAAAGGCTTAGACAAATGATAATTTAAAACCATTGAATTGTTATAAAGGAATTCCTGGAAAGGAGATACTATGAGAGATATAAAGAAAATAGTTAGAGAGGCTGCAGAGGAACTTTTAGAGAAGTCAGGTATCCAGGCTGGAGAGATTTTTGTCCTAGGGGCCAGCACTTCGGAGGTTAAGGGTTTGGTTATTGGCAAGGCCTCTAGCACTGAGGTTGGAGAGGCTATTGTCGAAACTTTGCTAGAGGTTTTAAGGCCTAAGGGGATTTATTTGGCTGTTCAGGGCTGTGAGCACATTAATAGGGCCTTGGTTATAGAAAGGGAAGCTCTAGAAAAGTATAATCTTGAAGAAGTGACGGTAATTCCGGCTCTCCACGCAGGAGGGGCTTGTTCTATGGCCGCCTATAAGATGGCGGAAGATCCAGCCATGGTTGAGCATATAGTGGCAAAGGCGGGCATGGATATTGGAGACACTTCTATTGGCATGCATATAAAATTTGTTCAAGTGCCTGTAAGGCTAGCCCACAAGAAGGTTGGAGAGGCTAATTTAACTGCTCTTCGCTATAGGCCTAAGCTGGTGGGAGGCAATAGGGCTGTCTATCCTGAGCTAGGGGGCAAGTAAAATTTTAAGGGGTTTAAATGAAAGGCAATTGGAAGCGGTCAGAGAGACAGAAGGTCCTATGCTAGTGCTGGCTGGCGCTGGATCTGGCAAGACCCGGGTCTTGACCACTAGGATTGCCTATTTAATTAAGGAAAAAAATGTATCACCTTGGAGCATCTTAGCTATCACCTTTACCAACAAGGCGGCAGCTGAGATGAAAGATAGGGTGGAGCAGCTTTTAGCCAGGGATACTAAGGGCATGTGGATTGGAACCTTCCACTCTATAGCGGTTCGTATCTTAAGGATGGGGGCTGAGAAAATAGGCTATAATTCAAATTTTACTATCTATGACAGAGACGACCAGCTGACTCTTTTAAAGGAAGTTTACAAGGAGCTGGAGGTTTCTGATAAGACTTTTAGGCCGGCAGCAGCCCTGTCGGTTATTTCTAATGCAAAAAACCAGGGTATCAGCCCAGAGGACTTTGTCAGTTTTAAGGGCAATGACTTTAGAAATCTAATCTACGCTGATATATATCAGTCCTATGAGGACAAGAAGAAGGCCTATAATTCCTTTGATTTTGACGACTTGATAGTTAGGTCTATTGAGCTTTTAGAAAAGGACCAGGATATTTTGTCCTACTACCAGGAGAAGTTTAGGTATATCTTTGTAGACGAGTATCAGGACACTAACAGTGCCCAGTACAAGATGATTTACCTGCTTTCTAGGAAGTATGAAAATGTCTGTGTGGTTGGGGATGGGGACCAGTCTATCTACGGCTGGAGAGGTGCTGACATCAGCAATATTCTCGATTTCGAAGAAGATTTTCCTGGAGCCAGCACGGTCTTGCTAGAGGAAAATTACAGGTCTACCCAGAGTATACTTAACGCTGCTAATGTGGTTATCAAACAGAACCAGGAGAGGAAGGATAAGAATCTCTGGACTGGTAGGGGGGAAGGAGAAAGGCCTGTCTACCAGGAATTTGACGGCGAAGAAGCTGAGGCTAGGGATGTGGTGGATAAGATAGTTGGCCTTCAAGAAGAGGGGTCCAGCCTTTCGGATATGGCTATCCTATATAGGACCAATGCCCAATCTCGTGCCTTTGAAGAGGCTCTGATGCATAAGCAACTGCCCTATGTGGTAGTTGGAGGTTTAAAGTTCTACGATAGGAAGGAAATTAAGGATATCTTAGCTTATCTTAAGATTCTAGTAAATCCTAGCGATGAAATAGCTTTGGCAAGGATAATCAATGAGCCTAAGAGGGGGATTGGCCAGGTAGGTTTTAATAACCTTTTAGAGGCAGCAGCTGGCGAGAGTTTATCTACAGTTGACTATATACTAAGGGGAGGTAATCCTTTGACTGGCAGAGGTCAGGCAGGTTTAGAGGAGTTTTACCAACTCTTGGTTGATTCAAAAAGAGCCCTAAAGGAGAAGTCCTTGTCTAAGGCTGTTAAGGAAATCGTCGAGTTAACTGGTATGGTGGACCTTTTAAGGGATGAGAATTCTATCGAGGCCAATAGTAGGCTGGAGAATATAGACTCTTTTATCTCATCGGTAGTAAGCTATGAGGAGGAAAATCCCGAGGACGATCTAGAAGCTTATTTGGCTGGGGTTTCCTTGATGAGTGATGTAGATAGGACTGACGATTACAGAGGAGCAGTTAATTTAATGACTATCCACTCGGCTAAGGGCTTAGAGTATGACACGGTCTTTTTAACGGGTGCTGAGGAAGGGCTTTTTCCCAGTAAGTTTTCTATTGATGAGGACAATATTGAAGAGGAGAGAAGGCTCTTTTATGTGGCAGTAACTAGGGCTTGTGACAATCTCTTTATCTCTTCATCATCTTATAGGAGGATATACGGCAATTTGGTGCCAGCATCTCCTTCAAGGTTTGTTGAAGAACTAGGAGATACGGTAGATAGGGTTAGTTCTGGCTGGAAGACTTCTATGGGGGTGGCTCCAGGCCTAAGTAAGAGAGAGAAAAGAGAACTAACCAGTTTAGCCCAAAGGTCTTATTTAAAAAAGGGCCTAGAGGCTAGGAGGCAGTCTCTAGAATCGGCAGAGGACCAGGACTATAAGTTAGGGGATAAGGTTCGCCACAAAACTTTTGGTGAGGGAACTATTGTAAATATTGAGGAGGGGGAGGATTTAACCCTTCTAATATCCTTTGAAGGAAAGGGGCTGAAAAAACTAAGGGCCAGTATGGCTCCCTTGGAGAAAATCTAATGGAAGAGATGAGAGAATTAATCGATAGATTAAATGAACTGAATTACCATTACTATACTTTAGACGAGCCCTTGGTGGCCGACGCTGAGTATGATCAGCTCTATGATAAGTTAGTAGCATTGGAGAAGGAGACTGGCCATGTTGAATATGATTCTCCCACTACTAGGGTAGGTGGTGAAATTCTCCAGGGCTTTGAGAGGCATCAGCACCTCTCTCCTCTGGCAAGTTTAGATAAGGCGCAGAATATTGGAGAGGTGGAGGCCTGGATAACTAGGACTAACCGCTTAATCGACGAAGCTAGGGCAGCTGGTGTAGATTTGCCTGAGGCAGACTATTTGTTAGAGTATAAATTCGACGGTTTGTCTATAAACTTAACCTATAATGAAGGTAGGCTGGTAAGTGCAGCTACTAGAGGAGACGGTCAGATAGGAGAGGAAATTTTAGCCCAGATAAGGACTATCCAGTCTATACCTTTGACTATTGGCTTTAAGGGCTTAATGGAGGTTCAGGGAGAAGGGGTTATGCCTCTTTCTAGGCTAACTGAATACAATAAAAAGGCTGAAATTCCACTAAAGAACGCCAGAAATGCTGCAGCTGGGGCTTTGAGAAACCTTGATCCTAAGGTGACTAGGTCCAGGAATCTTGACGCCTATTTCTACTCAATCGGTTATATTGAAGGGGTGGAGTTTAAGGACCAGGAGGAGATCTTAGCCTTTCTTGTGGAAAACAAGCTAAAGGTTTCTGGCTATCAGGTTCATGCTGCCGGCTTTGAGGAAATCAAGGCTCAAATTGAAAAGGTAGATGTGGAAAGGCATAAGCTAGATGTTTTAACTGATGGTATGGTTATTAAAATCAACAATATTAGGACTAGGGAGGTCTTAGGATCTACGGTAAGGGCTCCTAGATGGGCTATAGCCTATAAGTTTGAAGCAGAGGAGTTTACCACTGTTTTAAGGGAGGTCCAATGGAATGTTGGACGGACTGGCAAGGTAACGCCATCAGCTGTTGTAGATCCAGTTGAGATTGGTGGGGCTACCATCCGAAGGGCCACTCTAAACAATATTGAAGATATTGAGAGGAAGAATCTGGCCAAGGGTGTTACTGTCTTTATCAGAAGGTCTAACGATGTTATTCCGGAGATTTTAGGTAGGGTTGAGGATGGTGAGGAAGGGATTCCAATTACCATGCCTAGCCACTGTCCAGCCTGTCATACTGAGCTTATGAAGGAAGGGGTTCACTACTTCTGTCCTAACTCTATTTCCTGTAAGCCACAGATTGTGTCTAGGCTTGAGCACTTTGCCTCTAGGCCTGCTATGGACATCGAGGGCTTAAGTGAGAAAACCGCCATCCAATTGGTGGAAGAGCTGGGTATTGACGATATCTCAAAGGTCTATGAACTTACCAGAGAGGACCTTTTAAGGCTGGAGGGTTTTAAGGATAGGAAGACTGATAATTTGCTGGCGGCTATTGATAAGTCTAAGCTAGTTAAGTTGGAGAACTTTATCAATGCCCTAGGAATACCAGGAGTTGGGGTTAAGACCAGCTCTGATTTGGCAACAGAGTTTAAGACTTTAGATGGCCTTAAGAATGCTAGCTACAATCAGCTGATAACTGTGCCCGATATAGGTCAAGTTATAGCGGAGAATATCGTCGAGTTTTTCCATGATGAAGAGATAGTTAAGTCTTTGGATAATTTAATTGGCCATGGCATAGTCTTTGAAGACCAGAGCCAGGTTGGTAAGAGTCTAGAGGGGCTGACTATAGTTCTAACAGGGACCTTAGACAATTATGTAAGAAGGGACCTTCAAGACCAGCTTGAGGCTAGAGGAGCCAAGGTGACAGGTTCGGTTTCTAGGAACACTGACTATTTAATAGCTGGAGCTAATCCAGGCTCAAAGTACGATAGGGCTGTTGAGCTAGGGACTAAAATCCTTGGTGAAGATGATATAGAGAAGTTTTTAAAAGGGGAAATATTATGAAACTAAGTAAAGAAGATATTAAAAGCCTATACTTCCAGGCTAGGTTTGAAATTGAGGAAGGGGAGCTAGAAGAGGCTGTTGGCTACTTTAATCACCTTATTGAGGAGATTTCTATTCTAGATAAGGTAGATATATCTGGACTTGCACCTTATGAGAGAAATGGCCAGGGTTACCTGGAACTAAGGGAAGATGTGGTTGAAAAAGGCCTAGATAGGGAAAGGGCCTTGGAGTTTTCTGAGAACAGAGAGTACGGTTTCTTTAAACTACAGAGGGTGGTTGACTGATGGATATTAAGAGATTAGAAAATCTATATGCAGGCGGAGAGTTGACGGTTTCTCAGCTGGCAAAGGAATATATAGAAAAGATTGGCGATGATCCTTATGGGGTTTTTATCAACTTTGATCCAAACTTGATAAGTGAAAGAGCCGCTGAATTAGATGAGAAAAAGGCCAGCGGTGCTGTTCTAGGACCTCTATTTGGGGTTCCAGTAACTGTTAAGGACAATATGATGACAGAGGGTCAGCTGACTACAGCAGGATCCAAGCATTTGGCTAATTATGTACCTAGCTATGATGCAGAGGTTATAAGCAAGCTAAAGGCAGCTGATGCCCTGATTATCGGAAAGACTAATATGGATGAGTTTGCTATGGGGTCGACTTCAGAAAGTTCTTATTTTGGAGTGACCAGAAATCCAATCGACTCTAACTTGGCAGCGGGAGGGTCATCTTCTGGTGCAGGGGCAGGCCAAAAGCTTGGCTATGGAATTCTTTCTTTGGGAACGGACACTGGCGGGTCTGTTAGGCAACCAGCAGCCTACTGTTCGGTCTTAGGTTACCTACCTAGCTATGGTACTATTTCCAAGTGGGGCGTAGTGCCAATGGCTCCATCTCTAGACAATGTGGGTCTACTAGCAGATAATTTTGAAGATTTAGCTATAGGCGTGAATGTTTTAGCAGGTAAGGATCCTAAGGATTCGAATACTATCGATAGCCAAAGTCTAAACCTAGAACTTGGCAAAGAGAGTCTTAAAGGTGCAAAGGTGGCCTATGTAAGCTGTGAAGGAGCTGGCTATGACCCTGAAGTAATAGGGGATTATAAGAAGGCCTTGGAGATCCTTGAGGGCCAAGGGGCAAAGCTGGTGGAAATTGAGTTTAAAACTAGGGATTACTTTACACCGGTCTACATGGTCTTTACTGGAGCTGAAGTTAGCTCGACTCTTTCAAGGTATGACGGTATTAGATATGGTTACAGCGCAGATGACTACTCTAGCTTAGACGAAATGTACATTAAGACTAGGTCTGAATCTATAGGTTCGTCAGCTAAGAGAAGGGCTGTCCTAGGCATGTACTATTTAGGTGAAAACTATGCTAGGGAGACCTATGAGAGGGCCACTAGGGTTAGAAGGCTAATTGTTGACGAAATGGATGAGCTTTTTGAAAGATATGATTTAGTTTTAACTCCATCAGCTACCAACCTACCACCTGAGCTAGGCGCAAAGTCTAGCTATACTGACGACTTTAGGAGCGGTGACTACCACGTCCTTGTAAATCTAACTGGTAAATGCGCCCTTTCAATTCCTTTAAATAAAGGCCTAGGGGGTTCGGTTCAGTTTATTTGCGATAGGGGAGAGGACGAGAGACTTCTAAGCTATGGCCAGGAGTTTTACGAAGAGGTGAAGAAAAATGTTTAATACTTTAATTGGGCTTGAAATCCACGTTGAGCTAAATACGGAGACTAAGATGTTTTGCGGCTGTAAGAATGAATTTGGTGCTCCGCCTAACACCAATGTCTGTGAGGTTTGCCTAGGGCACCCAGGGACTATGCCCAGGTTGAACAAGCAGGCTGTAGAGCACGGGATTATGGCAGCTTTAGCCCTTAACTGTAATGTGAACCCAGAATCCTTTATCGATAGAAAGAAATATTTTTATCCTGACCTACCAAAGGGTTATCAGATTTCACAAGATGAGCATCCCCTTGCCTCTGACGGTTACATTGAGATTGGCCAAGGCAAGGATGAGAAGCAGATTAGAATTGAGAGAATACACTTAGAAGAGGACACAGGCAAGTCAAATCACACTGAGGAAGGCTACACTTTGATGGATTATGACAGGGCTGGAGTGCCTTTGATTGAGATAGTAACTCACCCTGATATTTCCTCAGGTGAGGAAGCCCAGGAGTTTTTAAGAATTTTAAGGCAGACCCTTAGATATATCGGTGTTTCTGACGTTAAGATGGAGGAAGGGTCCCTAAGGTGTGACGTTAATATCAACCTACTTAAGGGCACTGATGCTACAGGTATAGTAGAGGTTAAGAATATGAACTCCTTTAGCGCCGTAGGCAGGGCTATTGCCTACGAAGAGGAAAGGCAGGCTCAGCTTTACCAAGAAGGTGTTATTGAAGACAAGTCTACTAGAAGGTGGGACGATGCCCAGGGCCAGACTCAAGTTATGAGGATGGAAGACGAGGATTCGGATTACAGGTACTCGGCTGAACCAGACCTTAAGCCGCTTTTCCTAGAGAGGGATTTTATCGATTCGATTAGGAGCCAGGTTCCAGAATTGCCCCAAGCTAAGTTTGATAGGTTGGTTAGGGAGTATTCTATTGAAGAGTATGACTCAGATATCCTTTCAAGGGATCCTCACCTAGCCGACTATTTTGAGGAAGGGGCCAAGTACGTTAAGTCTAGTCCACAAAACCTTTCTAACTGGATACTATCGGACCTTTCTAGGCTGATGAATGAGGGAGAAGTTCCTTCAAATGAAATCACTATTTCTCCAGCAGAATTAGCCAAGTTGGTGGACTATGTTGAAGAGGGCAAGGTCAACACCAATACTGGAAAGAAACTTCTAAGGGAGATTTTCCAAGAGGGTGGAGAGGTAGATGTTATTATCGAAGAAAGAGGTCTGGTCCAGGTTTCAGACACAGGAGAGTTAGAGGCTATCGTAGAGAAGGTTCTGGCAGAGAACCAACAGTCTATCGATGACTACAGGGCTGGTAGGGACAGGGCCCTTGGTTATTTAATGGGCCAGTGTATGAGAGAGAGCAGGGGCCAGGGTAACCCTCAGCTCTTTAACGAAATGCTTCTGGCCAGACTAGAAGACTAATGGATCCGGTTTTAAGGACCTACTTGCTGGTCTTTGCAGCTAGATTTATTATCTCAGCCTTTGTTTCCATGAGGACCATCTACTCTATACAAGGGAGGAAGTTTTTAGCTCCCTTTATGGGTTTTTTTGAGGCCTCTATCTTTGTCATGATTATGAGTGGCATGATGGGTGACTTGGATAAGCCCTTACTGCTCCTAGCTTATGGCCTAGGCTACGGAGGAGGTTCGGTCTTTGGTATGTTGGTAGAGGATAAAATTGGCCTGGGTAGGATGAGGGCTAGGATTATTCCTAAGGGTGTGGACAATGACAGGCTCAAGCAGATGATATGGGATAGGAACTTAGGACTTACAACCTTTGACGGCATGGGCAGAGATGGGGTTAGGGAGATTTTGGTGGTTAGCTTAGAGAGGAAGGACTTAATCGACTTTCGCAAGCTAGTCCACCAGATTGACCCTGAGGCCTTTGTCAGTATTATGCCTGTCAACGCCAGAGGTGGCTTTATGAAGAGGATGCAGGTGAAGTAGTGGACATTCTTTTTTACTTTATAATATTTTTTGCCCGGGTAATCGACGTAAGCCTTACCACTCTAAGGACGATTTTTATGGTCCAGGGAAAGAAACTCTTGGTTTTTTTGATGGGGACTGTAGAGGCTATCGTCTACGTGGTTATTTTGGGGAAAATCGTATCTGATTTAAATGACCCGATAAAAATCCTGGCCTATGGATTGGGCTTTGCTGCAGGTAATGTGGTGGGGATTTTAATTGAGGAAAGGTTAGCCCTTGGTGAGCTGGCTGTTGAGGTTATTCTAACTAGCGCAGACAATGATGCCCTAATCGAAGAGATTAGAGACCAGGGTTTTGGGGTAACAGTTATTAACGCTCAGGGAAAAACTTTTTATAGGGATTATTTGATAATAATCATTCGAAGGAAGGCTTTTCCCAAGTTGGTCCAGACTATTAAGGCCTATGATGAGCAAGCATTTATTATGTCTACGGCAGTAGACCCAGTGTCAGGAGGAACCTATTAATGCATGAATTAATTATCGCAACACAAAACAAGGACAAGGTAGAGGAAATCTCTGCCATACTAAAAGGCTTAGATCTTTACATTATGTCTAAGAAGGACTCAGGCTTAACCGATGAAGTGGAAGAAGATGGAGAAACTTTAAAGGAAAATGCCTATAAAAAGGCTAAGGCTGTTATTGAACACAGGCCTTTTGCCATGGTTATAGCCGATGATACAGGGCTTTTTGTAGACCACCTTGGTGGAGCTCCAGGGATTGCATCTTCTAGATTTTCTGGTGGCGACGATGCAGAAAATAGAAAGTTAATCTTAGAGAAGATGGAAGGGGTAGAGGACAGGGGAGCAAAGTTCGTTACTTCTATCGTTCTTCTAAAGGGAGGCGAAATCTATGACGTTGAGGCAAGCCTACAGGGCAAAATAGCTACAGAGGAAAGGGGAGAGCATGGATTTGGCTATGACTCAATCTTTATCCCTAATGGCTATGACCAGACTTTGGCAGAACTTGAGCTGGCTGTAAAGAATAGGATCAGCCACAGGGGCCAAGCCTTAAGCCAGCTGAAAGAGCTTATATCACAACTAATATGAAAGTAGCTATTGTGTCTGACACCCATGGGGCTAGGCTAGAGCAGGTGGTAGAGATAATCTTAGAGCATCAAGTAGATGATATTTTCTTTCTTGGTGATATGTACGCCGACGGTGAGTTTATCAAGTACCACACTGGCCTTCCCCTAAGGGAAGTAGAAGGGAACAATGAGTTCTTTTCTCATGGCCAGGCACCTGCTGAAGACTTCTTTGAGCTAGGCAAGCACAAAATTCTCCTAACCCATGGTCATATTCACGGTGTATATAGGGGCAGGGAAGAGCTAGCCAAGCATGCAAAGAGCTTAGGAGCAGATTTGTGCTTCTACGGCCATAGTCATATTTTTTCTGATGAATTGATTGATGGGGTTAGGCTTATCAACCCAGGATCTGCTAGCAGGCCTAGAAAAGGAGAGGCCTCTATGCTTATTGGAGATTTTTCAGGAGATTTTAGTTACGAAAAGATATTTGTTCCTCCAAATTACAAGTAAAGGAGGAAAAATGATTAAATTTATGAGAAGAATTCCCGGTGGGATGCTGCTGGTGCCTATGTTTATTTCGGCATTAATTTATACTTTTGCACCAGAAACATTTTACATCGGCGGGTTAAGCCAGGCCTTATTCACAAGAGAAGGACTTAACTATGTGCTGGCAGCTGCTATATTCTTTTCCGGTGCTACAATTGATTTAAGGACCTTATCTCAGGTAATAAAAAAGCAAGGGGTCTTAATACTGGTTAAGACTGCCCTTAGCATTGGACTAGGTATGCTATTTATCAAGACCTTTGGAATAGAAGGAGTTTTTGGGATTTCGGCTGTAGCCTTTGTTTGTGCTATTACTAGCGCTAATCCATCCCTCTATCTAGCGCTAATCGAGTCCTATGGTGAAGAGAGAGATCAAGCAGCCTTTGGCCTAGTTGGACTTATAACAATTCCAGCCTATCCGATTTTTGTCTATGGAATTAGCCAAGGTGGCCAGATGGATTGGATGCCCATTATCTCAGCTCTTATCCCGCTAATACTAGGAATAATTCTAGGAAACTTAGACGAAGACTGGAGAAAGCTCTTAGGGCCAGGAGTGCCAGCTACTATTCCACTGATGGGTTGGGCCTTTGGTACTAGCATAAATCTACTAGATGCAGGAAGGGCAGGCTTTCAGGGAATTTTGCTAACGGCTATCTACTATTTGATTATGCCTACGGTTTTAATTCTGTTTTCAAGGTTAGTCCTTAAGGACAGTGGAGTGCCAGCCATGGCCATGTCATCAATTGCCGGCATGAGTGCTTCTGTGCCTTTTATCCTAGCCCAAACCATGCCCGAACTAGAAGCAGTGGCTCCAGCAGCCACAGCCCAGTTGGTTTTAGGAGTGGTGATAAGTTCAATCTTAACGCCGATTTTGGTTAAGAAATTGGCTGGGAAAAACAAAATATCAAAAACCCAAGCTTAAATTAAGACCCTAGTAATAGGGTCTTTTTTTATTAAATGAGTTTATTTTTATGGGAATATTTCGAATTAAGTTATTTGGTAGGAAATTATAGTAATTCAACCAAAAAACTCCCTTAACCTTTCGATTGAGGGAGTTTTATTAATCATTAATTACTGCCAGTGCTCCAACTGATCCTAGAATCAGCAGCATTCCTAAAAAATCTACCTTGGTAAAGACTATGCCAAAGATAGTCAGACCTAGGATTACCGAAAAGACTGGGTCGGTTAGGCCAAAGATGCCGCTAATGTCTGGGCCGGTTCTGATGGTGCCTTCCATAAAACTTATAAAGGATAGGAAGGTGCCGATTACTATGATTATTATAAAGGCGGTTGAGCTGGCTAGGTCCCAGCTATAGCTGGTTAGGTCTGGTCTTTTTAGGATTAGAAAGATTAGACTGGCCATAATCATGCCAAGGCCGACTACTTCTGAGCTAGGGTGGCTCTTTAGTAGGCTGACTGGTGCTACTACAAAGCAAGCGTAGCCTATGGCTGCTCCTATTCCCCAGAAGAGGGCCTTAGTGTTAATGTCTAGCCTAGAGAGGTCTCCTCCTGATACTAGGATGAAGAGGCCTAGGATAGCTACCAGAAAGGCTATGACAATGCTAGCCTTAGGGGCTTTCCTCTCTCTAAAGGCTAAATAGCCTATAACCATAAAGGCTCCCGTATAATGGATTAGGCCGGTAGTGGGGGCATTTGAGTAGAAGACGGCCATAGAATAGGAATATTGGGTTAAAAGGACTCCTCCTAGTCCGTAGGCTAGGAGGGGTTTTAGTTTGCCCGGTTCTTTATAGTCGACCAGATTTATTCTCTTGTACTTTATCAAGGTATAAATCAATAGTAGGGCTCCAGCTCCTGCTGTTTTTAGAAAAGTGACCATGTCTGGTGACATGTTTTTAGCAGTGTAGAGCCAGCCGATAGTGTTCCCCATTAGGGCCCAGTGAAAGGTTGCTAAAAGGAGTAGGATTACTCCTATGGTTCGCCTACTCATTTATTCCTCTCTTAGGAAATCGTCGGCCAAGGCTAGTTGGTCTGGAATCTCTATACCTTGAGGACAAAGGGGGACACAAACTCCACACTGGGTGCACTGTCCAGCGTCACTTTCTCCTTCTATCAAAAATTTGTAACTTTCTCTATATTTGGCTGGGTCGTCGAAGACGAAGGAGTCGTTCCATCTTTCAAAAACTCCGCAGATATTTACGCCAAAGGGGCAAGGCATACAGTACTCACAGGAAGTGCAACCGACCTGTTGTCTGGCCTCTAGAAAGTTCTTTGTAAAGCTTACTGCTTCCATTTCTTCTTCAGATAGTTTCACATCATTATACAAGCTTGTTGTATTAATATTCTCTGCTACTTGCTCAATTGTAGACATGCCTGATAGTATAAGGTCTACATCTTGGTCTAGGACCCATCTGAGGGCCATTTGAGCCGGATCCATATCTGATTTACTCTCTATCATATCTAGGCATTCTTGAGGAAGGTTGACTAGGCTTCCTCCTCTTAGAGGCTCCATAACTATTACTGCCAGGCCTTTTTTTCTCGCATACTCTAAGCCTGTCAAACCAGCTTGATAGTCGGTGTCTAGGTAGTTGAGCTGGATTTGACAAAAGTCCCAATCATAGGCATCTACAACCTCTGGGAAAAGGTCCGGTGAGGCATGGTAGGAGAAGCCTATATTTAGGATTTCCTTGGATTTTCTTTTCTCATCAAAGAATTTGAATATGTTTAAGTCTTTGATTTTAGTAAAGGTTTTCTCAGTTAGGGAATGGGCCAAGTAGAAGTCTATGTAGTGGGTTCCCAGTCTTTCAAGCTGTTCCTTAAATAATATTTCATAATCTAAATATTCATCGGCTAGCCAAACAGGCATTTTGTCAGCTATTAGGATGTCTCCTCTAGTCTTATCTTCTAGGAATTTCTTGACTAGGCCTTCACTAGTTTGGCCATGGTAGTTGTAGGCGGTATCGTAGTAATTGACCCCTTGGTCATAGGCGTAGTTCAGCATTTCCAGGGCCCTTTTTTCATCGATTATTGAGTTGTCTTGATCCAGAACTGGCATCCTCATAATGCCGAATCCTAGAGGATAGACGGGAATTTTCTTCTCGGTCATGTGACGGTATTGCATAATTTTCTAACCTCCTATATAATGAAACTGAGGGGGAAAACATAATCCCCTTATGTATATCCAATGTAATCTTTGGGTATAAACAAGTATATCATAATGGCTAAAAGGAGGAGATTTAATGTCAGGATTAAAAACAGCTATGTATGACCTGCACAAAGAACTTGGTGGAAACATTGTTGAGTACGCAGGATGGGAACTACCAACTCAGTACGAAGGTCTTACGCAAGAGCATGAGGCTGTAAGAAATGCAGCTGGTATTTTCGACGTATCACACATGGGTATGGTTTACATTACTGGACCAGATGCGATGAAATACGCTAACTACGTTTTATCTAACGATGTTAACAAGATTGAGAACGGACAGTCGCAGTATACTATGCTTCTAAACGATAAGGGTGGAGTAGTAGACGACTTAATTGTTAACAAGTACAACGACGAAAAGCTACTTCTTGTTGTAAATGGTGCCAACAGATTAAAAGACGTTGAGTGGTTAAATAGCCACAAGGAAGGCTACGACGTTGAAATTATCGACGACACTATGAAGGTTTCAATGATGGCTCTTCAAGGTCCTAAGGCTCAAGAAATCCTACAAAAATTTGTAGATATTGACTTAGACGAGATAGAGTATTATCATTTTAAAGAGGGTATCGATCTTGACGGTGTAGAAGCTACTATTCCAAGAGCTGGTTACACTGGTGAAGATGGTTTTGAAATCTATGTTGACTGGGACAAGGGACCAGAAGTTTTCAAGAAACTAGTTGACGCAGGCGCAGTGCCAGCAGGACTAGGATGTAGAGATACTCTTAGATTTGAAGCTTCAATGCCACTTTACGGTAATGAAATCGACGAGGACATGAACCCATTAGAGGCTGGCCTTGGATTTACAGTTGACTTCAACAAAGAAGGAGACTTTATCGGTAAGGAAGCATTAGCTAAAATCAAGGCAGATGGAGTACCAAAGAAGATTGCCGGTATCGAGCTTAAGGGCAAGGGTATCCCAAGACAAGGATACAGAATCCTTAAGGATGGCAAGGACATAGGTGTGATTACCACAGGTTACTTAGCTCCAACTGTTGGAAAGCCAATCGCGAATGTAATAATCGACGCTGATGAAGCCGAACTAGGCAACGAAGTTGAAGTACAGATCAGAAAAAGAACTGTACCAGCTGAAATCATCGGTAGAAGATTTTTACAAAAATAAATTAGGAAAGAACATAAGGAGGATTTGAATGTCAAAAGTAGAACAAGGTTTATTTTACACAGAAGATCACGAGTGGATTAAGGTTGACGGAAACGAAGTTACTTTAGGAATCACTGACTATGCTCAGGGTAGCTTAGGTGACATCGTATATGTTGAGCTTCCATTTGAAGATGACGAACTAGAAGAAGGGGACGCAGCAGCTTCAATCGAGTCTGTTAAGGCAGCTTCTGACGTATTTACTCCATTTGCGGGAACTGTTGTTGCAGTTAACGAAGAACTTGAAGACGAACCAGATGCAATCAACTCTGACGCATTCGGAGCTTGGATTTGCAAGCTAGAAGTTGAGAATCCATCAACTGACGGATTCATGGACGCTGACGCATACGAAGAATTTTTAGCACAGGAGGACTAATCAATGTTTCCATACATCCCTCTTACTGATCAAGAAGAAAGAGAGATGCTGGATAAGATTGGTGTAGACTCTATAGATGATCTGTTTAAGGACATCCCTCAAGAGGTGTCCTTAAGCAGAGATCTTGATCTGCCAAAATCAAAATCCGAGCTAGAGGTTAAGTCATACCTTAGCAAATTAGCATCTTTAAACAAATCTACAAGCGAATTGACATCATTCCTGGGTGCAGGGGCATACGATCACTATATCCCTAGTATTATCAAGCACATTTTAATGAGAACTGAGTTCTTAACTTCATATACACCGTACCAGGCGGAAGTATCCCAAGGTACGCTTCAGTACATTTTTGAATTCCAAACTCTAATAGCAAGACTTACAGGCATGGAAATTGCTAACGCATCTCTGTATGACAGAGGGTACGCATATGCTGAAGCAGCTCTTATGTGTGCAAGCACCAACAGAAGAAACAAGGTAGTAGTTTCGGAATCAATCGACCCACAAGGTTTAGAAGTTATCCAAACTTACTGCCACTACAGAGACATCGAAGTAGACGTTGTTCCGATGAAAGACGGAGAAACTGACTACGACGCTCTTGAAGCAGCAATCGACGAAGATACAGGAGCAGTAATCGCTCAATCTCCAAACTTCTTTGGAACAATTGAAGACGTTGAGAGAATGACTAAGGCTGCACAAGCAGACAAGAGATGTTCTATGGTACTGGGAGTTGACCCAATGAGCCTTGCTCTATTTAAGAAGCCAGGAGACTACGGAGTTGACGTAGTTGTTGGAGACGCACAGTGCTTTGGAGTTCCACAATCTTACGGTGGACCATACATTGGGTTCATGGCAGTTGACAAGAAGTACATCAGAAGAATCCCAGGAAGAATCGTTGGACAAACTGAAGATAGAAACGGCAAGAGAAGCTGGGTTCTAACTTTATCAGCAAGAGAGCAACACATCAGAAGAGAGAAGGCTACATCGAATATCTGTTCTAACCAGGGACTAAACGTACTTTCAGCTACAATCTACATGGCCTTAATGGGTAAGAAGGGTATGAGAGAAGTTGCTGAGCAGTGTGCTAAAAAAGCCAACTACTGCTTCAACAAATTGACTGCATCAGGCAAGTACAAGCCACTTAACGACAAGCTATTCTTCAAGGAGTTTGCGGTAGTTTCTGAGAAAACAGCAGAAGAAGTTAACGCTAAGCTAAGAGAAGAAGGATTTATCGGTGGATTTGCCGCTGACCAATACTTCGAAGGAATTGGCAATGTTATCGTAATTGCAGTTACTGAGAAGAGAACTAAAGAAGAAATCGACAGATTTGTTGAGTTAATGGAGGAGGCTTAATATGCAAACTAACTATGAAAAATTAATGTTTGAAGTCTCTGTACCAGATAGGGTAGGATACAAACTACCTGACCTACACGAGGAAGAGGACCTAGATTTAGGTGAAATCTACTCTGACCTATTGTCAGAAGATGAGTTAAACTTCCCAGAGCTAAGTGAGTTAGACGTTGTTAGACACTTTACCAATCTATCAATGAAAAACTACTCAATCGACCAGGGCTTCTATCCACTAGGATCCTGTACGATGAAGTACAACCCTAAGATTAACGAAGATATGGCAGCCCTTGATGGCTTTGCTAACCTTCACCCATTCCAAGACTGGAAGGACACTCAAGGTGCTCTTAGGTTAATGTACGAGCTAGGTGAGTCACTGGCAGAGATTGCAGGTATGGATGAAATGACTCTTCAACCAGCAGCAGGAGCTCAAGGTGAATACGCAGGTATTCTTCTAATTAGAGCTTACCACGAAGCTAATGGTGATACTAAGAGAGACAAAGTCATCATTCCTGACTCAGCTCACGGAACTAACCCTGCAACAGCGGTTGTAGCTGGTTGTAAAACTATTGAAATCAAGTCTACTAAGAACGGTATGGTTGACCTAGATGCTCTTAAAGCAGCTGTTGGAGACGACACTTGCGCACTAATGCTTACTAACCCAAATACAGTAGGTATGAGTGATGAGAACATCAAGGAAATCGCAGATATCGTTCACGAAGCTGGTGGACTAGTTTACTACGACGGTGCTAACCTTAACGCTATTATGGGTAAGGCTAGACCAGGAGACATGGGCTTTGACGTTGTTCACTACAACCTTCACAAGACTATGTCAACACCTCATGGTGGTGGTGGACCAGGAGCAGGACCAATCGGATGTAAGGAATTCTTAACTCCATACCTACCAAAGCCAGTTGTTACTAAGAAGGATGACGGTACTTTCTTCTTAGACTACGACAGACCGGAATCATTTGGTAGAGTTAAAGACTTCTACGGACACTTCGGTATCCTAGTTAGGGCTTACACTTATATCCTAACTATGGGTTACGACGGTCTAAGAAGAGCTTCTGAAGTTGCTGTTCTAAACACTAACTACATGAAGGCTAGAATCAAGGACTACTACAAGATTCCAATCGATGGAATGTCTAAACACGAGTTTGTTGCAGCTGGTCTTAAGGGACAAGATTTATCAGAAATCACAACCCTTGATATCGCTAAGAGAATCCTAGACAAGGGCTTCCACGCTCCAACAGTTTACTTCCCGCTTATCATCCCAGAAGCTATGATGATCGAGCCTACAGAAACTGAGTCTAAGGACGTTCTTGATGCATTCTGCGATGCTCTAATCGAGATTGCTGAAGAAGCTAAGACAAATCCAGAACTTATCCTAGAAGCACCTGTTAATACTCCGGTTTCAAGACCAGATGAGACTAAGGCAGCTAGAGATATTATCGTAGTTTACGAAGAACCATAGAGGGAGAATAGACACTTGACGACTATTACAGTTATCGGTGCAGGCACGGGCGGCTATGAAGCCGCCATCCGTGCTGCCCAATTGGGAGCAGATAAGGTTTATATAATTGAAAGTGGAGATGTTGGAGGAACCTGTTTAAACAGAGGATGTATTCCAACAAAGACCTACTGGAAAAATGCTGAAATAGCTAACTACTTTAGCAGAAAAGATGAATTTGGCTTTGATTTTGACAACTTCGCTGTAGATGGCGCTAGGATGCAGGCTAGAAAGAACGAGGTAGTTGAGGAGCTTAGGGGTGGAATCGAATTCTTACTGGGAGCTTACCCAAATCTCGAGCTAGTTAGAGGTACTGCTAAGTTTAAGTCTGAGAAAGAGATTGTTGTTGAGCTAAACGAAGGTGGAACTAAAGAGATAGAGACCGATTATACTATCGTCGCAACTGGTTCTGAGCCATTTGTACCTCCAATTGAAGGGGCAGAGATTGGCGAAGGGATCATGACTTCCGATGAGATTCTAGATATCGAATTCATTCCTGAATCAATGGTCGTCATCGGTGGTGGAGTTATCGGTTTAGAGTTTGGATGTATCTATAATGAGTTGGGAACTGAAGTTCACGTAGTGACCAACCAAGTATTAGGGACTGCAGACTCAGAGATTTCAAGAAGGCTAAATGGGTTTATGAGAAGAGCCGGAATGAATATCGTTAATAAAGCGAAAGCTAGCAAGATTGAAAAAGTTGACGGTGGATATACAGTAACAGCTGCGATTGGTGAAGATAAGACAGAAGAAGTTACTGGTGAAATTGTACTTATTGCAACAGGAAGAAGAGCAGTAGTCGGCACTGTCGATTTAGATGCAGCAGGAGTCGAGTACCACGACTGGGGTATTCCTGTAGATGAGAATCTAAGGACTAATGTGGAATCGATTTTCGCAGTTGGAGAC
>CAZFXW010000013.1:19646-25018 GCA_964523385.1 uncultured Peptoniphilaceae bacterium
AAGGATCTATTCAGTTAGCTCACGCAGCTTCATCTGAAGGAATCACTGTAGCTGAGATGATTATGGGTCATGAGCCAGAGATCAACTTAGATGTTATTCCAGCATGTACTTTCACTCTTCCAGAAGTTGCTCAAGTTGGTGTAACTGAGGACGAGCTTAAGGAAGCTAAGACACCATATAAGGTAAGTAAGTTTAATTACTCAGCTAATGGAAAGGCACTTTCTATGGGAGCTAGTGACGGACTTATTAAGGTGCTTGCATCTGATGACCTTTCAGAGATTTATGGAGTTCATATCGTTGGAGCTCACGCAAACGATTTAATCCATGAAGGTTCAGTGGCTGTAGCTAACAAGCTACCGGTTTCGGATATTGCCAGTATGATTCACGCTCACCCAACCCTGAGTGAGATATTCATGGAAGCAGTTCATGGACTGACAGGATCATCAATACATACAGCTCCGCCAAGGAGAAGATAGATAGTAAAAATCACCTAGCCCAAGGCTAGGTGATTTTTTATGCCTATATAGAGAACTTATGTTATAATATAAGCCACTTTATAGATGGGAGGGTTTATGGAATATTTAATTGTTATCTCCGCTTTAATCGGTCTACTAACTGTAATTATGGGAGTTATGCTCTTTAAGAAATCGGGAACAAATTTAGACTTGGCCGTTCAAAACTGGGTGAAAACTCACGACAACGAGTTGTTGATGTCAATAATGAAGAGGGTCACCCTACTTGGAAATGTGGAGACCCTCATGATTATCAATATACCTATACTCTTTGTCCTGATTAGGGACTATGAACTTGTAACTGCAACAGCCATTGTAATGAGCGCTGGCTTGGCTACGGTGATAACTCAAGGTTTAAAGCTAGCTTTTAGAAGGATTAGGCCTGTGCGTGGAACTAATATTAATTACATAGGCTATTCTTTTCCTTCAGGTCATTCGGCTGTTGGAACGTCATTTTATATTACCTTAGCTTACATATCATCATCAGGCTTGCCAATTATGCCCTTTGTAGTTCTTTCGGGTGTTGTTATGGGTCTAATGATATCATTTAGCCGAATCTATATCGGAGTCCATTGGACTACAGATGTAATTGTAGGCTTAATCATTGGCCTTATCTGCGCAGTCTGGAGTATTTACTTATTTGAGCATCACTTTATCTTAGAGTTTATTTTTAAATATCTTATTCCTCACTAAAGAAGTTCTTTAAGTTTTCTGGATTTAAGTCTATATTGGAGAACTCAATATCTGGTGTAGTGCCAGAGGCGTCTTCATAACCGTAATAGTCAATACCTAATACAGAAGGGAATTTCATGACTAAGCCACTGTTTGGTAGGCTTACAAAGGCTGGGGGAAACTCGCTGGAGATTCCTCCACCAGATGTTTTGGTACCTAGGACTGTTGCTAGGCCAGTGTACTTACAAAGGCCTGAAAAACCATCTCCTGCTCCAGATACGCTCTCATCTTGAAGAAGAACGATGTGTCCATCAAAAACATTCCCTTTTTTTGCTACAGGTTTCGTTTCAGTTTCTTCTTCTGGATTTTCTTCGTCTACTAAAGTTTGGTCTTCTTCAGGTCCACCATCTTTAAGGCCGTAGACTGTGTAGTTAATCCTCCAGAAGTTATTAAATTTATCCGTTAGATAGCCAGGAAAATCCATATCTTCCGGTAGTTCATCTATGGGATACATATCTGATATTTCAATCTCAGGTGCTAGATTGCTAGCATCTTCTACATTTTTTATAAAGTCTTCACCTTTTTGAACAATTCTAGCTGTGTAGTACAAATCTTCGCTACTTAAGGTTTCGGCCAATTTTAACCAGTATTTAGAGCTACCATTATTTATTCCTCTAATATCTAGGACTAATGTTTCATGGTCTGAAATATCAACTAGAAAATCATTGATTTTTTTCATGTCTCCAGGAATATTTTTCTCCTCAAAGGAAGAAAAGTTGATTAAGGCGTATTCATCCTGGCTCTTATCAAAGCTTAGGTTGCCTCCACTTATGGCAGTAGACAGGCCTAAAGATGCACTATTGTCAATTATGGTAGGAGTTTTTTGTTCAGTCGCCTTAGTTTCCTGAGCCTCTATAGCTTCAGTTGTTTCCGCTGTTTGATTGCCGGCTTCTTGACCAGGGCCGTAATAATCAAGAACTCTTCCGTTTTGGAAGACGTCTGTGTACTTGGAATAATCTTCCCTAGCTTGGGCAAAGTCTTGGGTAGATAGGATGCTAACTCCAGGGAATTTTTGTGCAAATTCTTCCATAAGATAGTAGAAGTCTTGATCTGATTGGATTGAGCTAATACTTGTCCTAGCTTGATCTTCAGAATTTTGGAAGTTGTAACCATTTTCTTCCAAATAGTCCTTAAGGGGATAGTATTTGTCTAATGAGTCGACCAGGTCGGTTAGGTCTGCTTCCATCTGGCTTTTATCTAAAGTTAACTTCCCATTTTTTGTTTTTCCGTCTTTTACTTGGTTTTGATTTGTTGATGTAGGGTCTGTGTTCTTAGATCCACTGCTAAGGAGAGCTTTAACTCCTGAAACCAAGAGTATAAGAGCAATTGCCATAATAGCAATACTTATGGCAAATCTCTTTGGATCAGCTATTCGAACACGCCTGCTTCGCCGTCTTCTTCTGTTCATATATCCTCCTTTATTATCAATAAATGATTATACCTATTATTGTATCATAATAAAGTGTGTGGTAAAAAGTTAGAAAATTTACCTATATATGTGTTTTTATTTCTCTGAATGGGTATAATAATAAGGGAAGAGAAAGAGGTAGAGTTATGAAAGATGCTGTATTGGTAAAAAAGTATACCTCGAATATAGATATGGAACTAGACAGGAGAGTCAATATCGTTATTGACGATATGCATAAGAAGATTGTCTGTGATGAGATTGTTCAGACAATTGAAGATTTAGGATTTGTAGATCTTTCAAAACTAGTACTGAAATACACTGGTATAGAGCTTATTATTCCCTTTAAAAAAGTGCCAAGTCTCTTGAAGGCCCTCTTAGACAGAGGGATAAAGGTTTTATCTATATATGAGGAATACAAGTAAATAGGAGGATATGAATGAGTCAAGAATTATACGCAAGATTAAACGAGCAAATGAACTTTGAATACGAAGCAGCTTATATTTACAATGTTATGTGTGCATACTGTGCTGAGCAAAATCTAAACGGAGCTGCTCACTGGCTTAGGGTTCAGGTAGATGAGGAAATTTACCATGCTGAAAAGATTAGAAATTTCTTATTTGACAGAGGTTATGAAACTAGCTTTACAGGATTAGATCCAGTGGAGAAGGATTACACTTCACTACTAGATGTTTTCCAAAAAGCTTTAGAGCACGAGAAGCTGATTTCAGCTTCAATTAGGAAGCTTTACAAGGAAGCTGTTGAAAAGGACGAGTTTGAAGCACAGGTTATGCTGAACTGGTTCATTGAAGAGCAAGTTGAAGAAGAAGCTACATTTGGCGAGATAGTTGAAATACTTGAGCAAGTTTGTGATTCTTCAGCGGCTACCTTTATGTATGACTCTAAGCTTATGCAGAGACCACAGTTTCAAATCGTAGAATTTGAATAAAGTATTAGGGCTTGTCTATTAGGCAAGCCTTTCTACATAGAGGTGAAAACATGGCAGTAGAAAAAGTTACTTTATCCAACGAAGTAGGACTTCATGCTCGCCCAGCCTCAAAATTTATAAGAGAGTCCATTAAGTACAAGTCGGACATTTTTTTAGAAAAAGATGGAAAGAGGTACAATGGCAAGAGCATTATGTCTGTCCTAAGCATGGGAGCCCAAAGGGGAGAAGAGCTCCTGCTCCATGCAGAAGGTGAGGATGCAGATGAGGCAGTCCATAATCTGGCCAGACTATTAAAATCTGAAATTTTTGATTAAGCCGCCCAATGGGCGGCTTTTGCCCTTTACTTTGAGAGATATGGGGATTATGATAAAATAAGGAGAGAAAGTAGGGGAATGGAGAGATATGGGTCATATATTAGCTTATGCGCAAAATATTAGAATCATTGATATTATCGACATCCTAATTGTTGCTTATGTTATCTATAAGTTTATGATAATGATAAGGGCTACTAGAGCCGAGCAGCTGATTAAGGGTATTATTGCATTTATTATTTTCGCTATTATTATCAATTTTTTAAACTTATATACAATGAAATGGATATTGGATAAAACTTTGGTTTATGGATTTTTGTCCATAATGATAGTTTTCCAACCTGAGCTTAGAAAAGCTCTTGAGTTTATCGGAAGGTCTAATTTCTTTAGTAGGCCCTTTGCTGAGGTTAAGGAAGAGGAAATTGATGTTCAGACCGAAGAGATAACCAGGGCTGTTTATTCCATGTCTAGACAGGAAATTGGGGGTATTATCGTAATCGAGAGAAATACGGGTCTGTCTGAAATTATAGACTCAGGGACCCTTCTGGATGCTGATATCTCTAGCGAACTACTTATCAATATTTTTATACCTAATGCTCCCCTCCACGATGGAGCGATTATCATAAGAGGGAGTAAAATTAAGGCTGCAGGCTGTTTCTTGCCTCTTTCAGGAAATGCGACTCTTTCTAAGGAGTTGGGAACTAGGCATAGGGCAGCTCTAGGTATGACCGAGAGAAGCGATGCTGTAGTTATTGTGGTTTCAGAAGAAAGTGGCGCTGTTTCTGTAGCTGAGGAAGGCAAGCTTACTAGGTATGTAGATGAGGAGACGCTGAAGTTAATGCTTAGGAAGATTTTCCAGACTGGAGATAAGGGCTTGTTTTCACTTATAGTAAGGGAGGAAGCAGATGAGAAAGATCAAGAATGAGAATTTAAAATTCCAACTTCTTTCCCTGGTGTTGGCTTTCTTTTTATGGATATTTGTAATTAGTGATGAAAATCCTACCCTAACCAGGGAATACAATGGATTGAAAATAGAATATATTAACTCAAATGCAATTACTGATGAGAACAAGACCTTGGTTGGTGATATGGAGGAGACTGTTGACGTAAAGCTACAAGGTCCATCTTCTGCTTTTATTAATTTAAAGCCATCGGATCTTAAAGCTGAGGTGGATTTGAAAAATTACCAGGTGGGTAAGGAAGAGATCCCCTTAGTTATCAAGACCCCTGAAGGACTTAGGATAGTTGAAAGATCTAAGGCCTATGTAACTGTCCGAGTAGAAGATATTGAGTCCAGGGAAATACAGGTTGAGATAGAGAAAAGTGGTAGGCCAGAAGGTGATGTGGTTGTAGATAAGATAGGAATATTGCCAGAGTCTATTACCATTGAAGGGGCTTCTTCTCTAGTAAATTCAGTAGCTAGGGCTGTAGCCAAGGTAGATGTGGCTGATATTGATTTGGCA
>CAZFXW010000014.1:0-23807 GCA_964523385.1 uncultured Peptoniphilaceae bacterium
CATCTTCCAAGGAAGAGATGGATGAGTTTGTAGATAGCTTAGAAGTTTTTGAAGTAAAGGATAACAGCATATCTGACTATCAGCGAGTAGTAGAGGAAGTGCTGGCTGAAAAGGAAAAATAAATACTAAGAAAAGCAGCGATCACTTATTCGCTGCTTTTTGACTATATACTGTGTGAAGAACAAAACACTTGAGCTTTAGGCCTTTATACTTAGATATTATAAGGTTCATCTTGGAGGAGAGATTTTGGAGGATTTAAGAGCAAGGGTTGAGAGAGAAGGTTTTTCGAAAGAGATTATAGCTGTCCTTAGAGATAGATATATCGAGGCAACTGACTATCACCTTAGAATAGCCTACATATTTGACCTAGCCTACTTTTTAGAAAGAGTGCTATCAAAGGAAGAGCTGATTGGAAAGGAAGAAGACTTTGAATACCTCAGACACCTTAGCGATTTAGAGTTATTTGATGAGGTAGACTTTCTATTTGCCGACACCATTAGCTGGGGAGATGATTTTTATAAGGATGATTTTTTAGAGGAATTATTAAGGACAAAGGGAATTTTCCAGAAAGATTTAAGTTGTTAAAATAATTTTATTAAAAATATATATTGATTTTAGCCCAAGGTTTGAAACCTTGGGATTTTTGATTTATTAAACCCTTAATGTTTAATCACAAGCACCTAGATCTTTCATTTCCCCATTAGATCCTATACTATAGATCAAATAGGTTAGGGGTGGACTTAAATTGAAAAATCAGGCAAATTATCTAGAACGCGCCTTTTATCATGGGAAAATAGATGAATTTTTAAAAACGGATACAAACAAAATCTTAGGACTTATGGGTCAATGCAGCGGATTTGATGACTTAAAGACCCAGCGTAGCTCTTGGTATAGACAGATTGATTTATTAAAGAAACAGTTAGTAGATTTTCCAGAAGGATATATAGTCTTTGAGTATACTATTCCTAGGCTTGGAAGTAGGATAGATGTAGTTTGTATAATTGAAGGTGTTATTTTTATTCTTGAGTTTAAGGTTGGGGCTAAGGATTTTCTTAAAATTGATAGGCAGCAAGTCCAAGACTATTGCCTAGACTTACAAAACTTTCACCAGGAGAGCACAGATAGGGTGATTATACCTATGCTAGTTTCAACGGCTGCAGATAGTAGGAAATTTTCATTTTCACTGATGAAGAATAGAATAATAGATGTTATCGAAAGCAATGGTGAAAATATTGGTTACATTATTGAGGTTGTCTTAAAAAATTGCGAAGAAGAGGAAATTCAAGGAGAGGACTGGGTTGAGTCCAGATATTCACCCACACCGACTATTATTGAAGCAGCCCAAGCTATGTATCATAATCATAGCGTTGAGGATATATCCCGAGTAGATGGTGGAACGAAAAATTTAACTGTAACAACAGATTTAATCAATAGAATAATTGACTATTCTAAGGCAGAGGGTAGAAAGTCGATCTGCTTTATAACCGGAGTTCCTGGAGCGGGCAAGACATTGGCTGGGTTAAACATAGCCAATGAAAGACATGAATTCAAGGACGAAGAGCATGCGGTTCTTTTGTCAGGGAACCAGCCTCTGGTAGAAGTACTTCAAGAGGCCTTGGCTCAGGATATTCATTCTAGAGAAAATGTAAGGATTGGCCAGGCCAGGTCCAGAGTGAAATCATTTATTCAGATAGTCCATCATTTTAGGGATGATTGTTTGACGTCAGAGGAACCACCTTTTGAAAAGGTAGTTATATTTGATGAGGCCCAAAGGGCCTGGGATAAAGACCAGACCAGTGATTTTATGAGAACTAGGAAAAATGTAGAGAACTTTAACAAGTCTGAGCCAGAATTTTTAATTGAATCTATGAACAGGCATAAAGATTGGGCAGTTCTAGTATGTCTAATAGGCGGTGGTCAAGAGATAAACACAGGGGAAGCCGGTTTAGTCGAGTGGTTTCATAGTCTGCAAAAGAGATTTAACCACTGGGATGTTTATATATCCGATAAAATTAAAGATGATGAGTATACCTGGGGTGAAAATTTAGACAAGAACCTGGCAAATCTCAACGTCAAGATTTTAGAGGAACTTCATCTTTCTGTCTCAATGAGATCCTTTAGGTCAGAAAACGTGTCTGAATTTGTTAAAGAACTCTTAGATGTCAATTTGCCTAGAGCTAGAGAATTATATCAAGTGTTGAAGGATGACTATCCTATATATTTAACTAGAAATTTAAATAAAGCCAAAGAATGGATAAGGGACATATCAAAAGGAACTGAAAGATATGGAATTATAGCTAGCTCAGGTGCAATGCGATTAAGAGCAAAGGGAATTTGGATGCAGCACAGAATAGACCCTAAGCATTGGTTTTTAGGAGATGATGAGGATGTAAGGTCGTCATATTTTTTAGAAGAAGTTGCATCGGAATTTGATGTCCAAGGCCTAGAGCTAGATTATACGATTGTAGCCTGGGACGCTAACTTTAGATTTGTAGATGGTAGCTTCAAGCCCTTTAATTTTAGAGGCAGGGCTTGGAACAATGTAAATATAGAGAGTAGGCAGAGGTATCTTAAAAACTCATATAGGGTTTTATTGACCAGAGCCAGGCAGGGTATGGTCATCTATGTGCCTAATGGTTGTAAAGACGATAAAAGTAGGAATCCTGAGTATTATAATGGAACCTATGAGTATTTGAAGTCTATAGGTATTGAGGAGATATAGGTATATTTGATTAAAGAGCTGATTAGTTAATATCTAGTCAGCTTTTTCCTAAGTGTTTAGACTGATAATGGGTATCTGGCAAGAATTTTATTTGTGGTTACCTTAATTAGATCTCTAAGTTCTTCTTTTTCTAATACCGGACTCATTATTATTGGATATGCTTTGTTAAGCTCATATACTATTTCACGGCCATACCTAAGGTCTTTATTGCAATACTTTCATGTCTTATTCTTCTCTTAAATAAATCACTAAAATTTTCCTCATCAATAATTTCTAATAAATTTATTATTAAATGGCCACATTTAAACACTTGGTATTTGATAATGTAGTTAAAAATATCCAAGTTATCAGTTAATATATTTATAAATCCTTTAATCTTATCCTTGTTAACAGAATAGGCATTTTGGCCATATGTAGCTGCTAAACCGACCTTGTAGACATAATTTTCCCAGTTCCAGGCTTTAACTACGATATTCCTAAAAGCTTTTAATTCTTTTACTTGAGGGTATTTGTTAATAATGTAATCCCTATGCTTAGTTAAAAAAAGAGTGTGCCAGAATCGTCCATCCATGTGTACGGATCTATCCAATAATAAGTAATGCTTAATAAAGGTTAGTATAGCATCTCTATATAAGTCTCTTAGCTCATCCTCTTTAAGGTGTGTCATATAGATTGGGAAAGGTGGTGTTTCACCAACTTCAACCTTATCGTCTGAGAAATATTCTTTTTTCTCAGTTATTTTTCCTGCTAAGAAATCTTTGTGAAGTTCTGAATTTTTGTTATACCCTTTGTTCAATAATAGCATTATTCTATTAACCTTCTTTCTATTGATTGAGTAAATTTAGGAATTATGCTATCTGCAATCAGAAAGATTGCTTCATCGATATTTTCAAAATATAGTTCAGTAATACCTCTATTTTGTAGAAGTTTTGTGATTTTTTTATCTAATACTGTACCTGGACTTTGTGCCACGTTATCTATAAAAACCTCAAATCCTGAATCAGGATCAACACTATGCCTTGTCAAAAAGTCTATTAATGTTCCGGATAAACCTAGGTAAAGATAAAGGTTTAATAATCCTTCGTCTCCAGTAATGCTATCTTTAGGGTTTTTCCAAACTAGAAGTATATTATCTTGCGTGATCTCAATTTTAAAGTCTTTTTTCATACTTGGGTCTAGACTATACTCGAATAAACCCATTGCTTCTTTATCGCTACCATCAAATTCAATAGTCCCAGAATAGCCTATTACACAGTGCCTGTTTATTAGAATTTCATCTCTGAATGCATAATATCTTTTCGAAAGATCATCGTTATCTTGGTAGGAAAGATTACTTAACGCTTGGATGTGAATTTGTGCGGTAGTCCTGCCGTCTAAAGAGATTTGGTTTTTCATTATGCTAATAGTTTCTTTTTCAGAACCTAAAAAATAAAATTGGCTGTCTATAGATTTAATTATTAGTATAGCTCTGGTCTTGCCAGAATCTATTAAGTTTTTTATATAGCTGGATCCTAGGTTATAAGTAATATTGAAATCATATTTGGTTTCGTGTTCGGTCACATTAATGTCAAAGTCAAAAATTGGTTCGTCAAAGTCATGAGATAAGTTACTGTAGATTGGATATGGAAATGATGCTTCTTTTGTATATATCATCAAATCACCCTAACTCTATAATTAAATTTTATTGTTGAGCTTGAGTTGTTTAGTAAATCTAATTTCATATTTAAAGAAGAATCCTCTAGAGGGACATCATAAACAGTAGAATTATCGAACTTATAAGTTATATTAGAATTGTATCCTATAATCATTTTACAACTTTCCTCTAGAAAGTTATTATTGTGATTTTCTTTGCCTTCACCATCAACTGTTATGAAGTCTAGATTAACTTTACTAATATCTTCGATTTCTTTTACACCTGTAAGATTGATGCTTATAATTTCACCATTTGGTATATGTAGTCGTGTAACTCTATCGGTAGTTATTGCTAGGTTAATATCCCTTGAGCTATCAGAGGCAACTTGGATTTTCCGTGGAACTCTTAATCTTCCACTATCTGTAGGCTTTACAGAGACTTTAGATGTGCCCTCATCTCGTTTTTCTTTAATTCCTCCAGGACTTTTTCTCTTTCTCAGCTTTTTATTATCAGAAATTTTAACAGTTTCGCTATCCTTTTCAATAATCTCCTCAAAATCTTTATTTAGTAGATATATCATACTACTGGTATCAATATTTCCTCTTGTCGGTTTTTCTTCTCCAATAATAGATTCAGTTACTACCCTTAGTGCGCTATGAAGATTATTAATAAACTGCCGAGCATATTTTTTTTGCTCGTCATTGTCAATGTTTTTATAGGATAGCCCCGTATGGGAAGCATTTTCAAGAGATTTTAAATACCTATCTTCTTTTGATTCGCCAATAAGCACTCCGTTGTAGGGTTGTCTAATATAGCTTCTTACCCCAAGGTCCTCAATTTTCATACCAATGGTTCTGACAATAGCTACCCTAGCATTCACCAAGTCTTCATCATCATTTAAATAGTATTTGAAATGATATTCATCTTTATCTGTTGTTACTTCTATATTTGTTGGTTTAGCCTTAAGATATGTTTCAACATAGGCTGGGGTATAGCCACCATCTCTAGTGACCCTCCTCTCAGAATATGATTGTATAGGGTAATAAAGTTCGTTTTTAACAATTTCTAAAATAGTAGAATCATCTATGGTAAGAAGTTCGCCTTTATTATTGATATTAACTTTTAAACGGCACTCGATAATGGCCATAAAATAATTATCACAAATAGCATTTGTTATCTCTTTTTGATCAATAAAGTCTTTGCTAACATAAGGGATTATAACCTTTAGACCTCTAGTGTTTTTATTAAATACCTTATGAAAACCTCTATTTTTATAAGGGGTAAATTCACCAGGACTTTTTTCGTTTGTGAAGTAACCAGTAGATCTATAAGCTTGTTCATCAATTTCATGCTCCATTATCTGGATATTTCCACCAATATGTTGGTTTCCTTTTTCATCGCAGTTCGAAAAGTACATTAAGTTGATTAGTGAGGCGGCGTTTGTAGCAATTTTTCCAACCCCATGAGACCCACCTCTTTGACTTTCAAGGTCTTCATCTTCTAACTCTGCATGAAATCCTTTTGTGTAAGCATAGGCATTAAAGGGGCTGTTACTACTTTGGTCTGTGTCATCGGCTCCAGACAAGCCAATAGTGTTAGAGTCCTCAATAGTCATAATATCAACCTTATTTCTTTTAACCGCTTCTTTCATAACTTCAATTTTCTCACGGCTATATTGATTCCTGCCAGTTAGAACATTGATATGGTCTGCTATTTGTTCAATGCCAAGTAGGTCTTTTTTAATACAACTCACAATGCACTGTGTTTACATTTCTTCCTTGGTACTTGCTGTGATAAAATTAATATAATTAGATGTGTGATAGATAAAAGGAGGGCATATGAGGGAGAATTTTAACACTCTGACTCCAGATGAGGCTGTTAAGTTGATTTTGGAGACTGAGGTTCAGCTGGAGGTTGAGGAGATAGATTTGGAGGATGGCTTGGGTAGGGTGGTGGCTGAGGATTTTGTAGCTGAGATGGATGTGCCTAGCTTTGACCGTTCACCTTATGATGGCTTTGCCTTTAGGTCGGTTGATAGTCCCAAGGAGGGAGAGGAGCCGGTTAGGCTTAAGGTGGTTGAGGAGATTCCTGCAGGCTCTGCTCCTAAAGAGGAACTAGGACCAGGCGAGGCAGCTAAGATATTAACTGGGGCGCCGGTGCCTAAAGGGGCTGACGTCTGTGTTAAATATGAGAATTTTGAACATGGTGAGGATTATGTGATTATCGATCAGACCTTTGAAGGTCCTAAGGATATTGTGGCCAAGGGTGAGGACACCAAGATAGGTACTCTTATAGTTGAAAAGGGGACTGTCTTAAATCCTGCTCATTTGGGCATGATTGCCAGCCAGGGTAATCCTAAACTTTTGGTTTACAAAAGGCCGGTGGCGGGGATTTTAGTTACTGGGTCTGAGTTGACTCCCCTAGGCCAGGAGCTAGAACTTGGGAAGATTTACAACACTAATTACCCAACTATCAAGGGAGTTTTAAAGAATCTAGGTTTTGATGTGGTCAACTTCGGGGTTATTGACGATGACTTGGATGTTCTTGCAAGTAAGATGGAAGATGCTCTTACAGAGGTGGACGTTTTAATTACTACAGGTGGGGCGTCTGTCGGTGATTATGATTATTCGGTTAGGGCTATGGATGAGATTGGAGCCGAGGTTCTTTATTGGGAGATTAGGATGAGACCAGGAGGAGCCCAAGTGGTATCTAGAAAGGGAGATAAGATAATCCTAGGTCTTTCTGGTTCGCCAGCTGCCGCGCTCTTAGCCCTTTTCAGGGTAGGACTTCCTCATTTAAAGCAGCTTAAAGGCCAAAGCGACGTATATGGCAAAAAAATCCAGGTAATTTTAAGAGATGGCCTATCGAAAGGATCTCCTGTTGAAAGACTTTTAAGGGGACACTTAGAGTACGACGAAGGCAGGGTTTATTTTGTGGAAAACACCAACCAGGGGAATGGGGTTGTGTCTTCCTTTAATAATTGCCAGGCCCTATGTATAGTGCCAGCTGGTTCAGATAAGATTGAGGAAAATAGCCTAATGGATGCTTATATAACTGAGGGTATTTTCGAATAGAGCTATTTCATCAAGATTTTAGGGGAGCTAGAGTGCTAACTCCTTTTTTTATAATCCATTCGGCATAGAGTATCGAATTATCCAATTATTATGATAAGATAGCTTAGCAAAGTGAAAAAGCAAATTGACAAATATGCAAGTATCCTATAATCTATTACTATAAATAATTTAGGAGGTATTTATGAAGAAAATATTAATGGGGAAGATTGCAGATAAAATTCTAGATGTTAACTTGCAGATTAAGCCGGGTGAGTCACTTCTTATCGTTACTGAGCCTGAAAAGTTAAGTATTGCTGAGGTTATCGCTGCTTCTGCAATGAGAAAAGATGTTGAGCCAGTGATTTCGGTTATGGTGCCAAGGGACTTAGATGGTCAGGAGCCACCAAAGACGATTGCTGCAGCCATGAAGGAGTCGGATGCTTTCTTAAGTGTTGTAGGTAAGTCTATTACTCATACAGCAGCTGTTAAGGACGCCATAGCTAACAATTCAAGAGGTTTGGTATTAACTCAGTTTTCTGAGGATATGATGATTGAAGGCGGTATGGAGGCTGACTTTGAAACTCTAGCTCCAAGATGTAAGGAAATGGCCGCTGCTCTTGCAGGAGGCAAACACATCAGAGTTACAACTGACCTTGGAACGGACATTACCTTTAGTGCAGAAGGCAGGCGTGGAAATGCCCTTTACTGTATCGTAGAGCCTGGTCAGTTTTCAACGGCGCCGACTATCGAGGCCAATGTGTCACCGATTGAGGGAACGGCAGAAGGAAAGATTGTTTGCGATGCAAGTATTCCATACATTGGAATTGGTTTACTAGATGAGCCGGTAACTTGTATTGTAGAAGATGGATTTATCACTGATATTTCTGGTGGCAGGCAAGCTGAGATGTTAGCTGAGGACCTGGCAAATATGAATGATCCAAATGTATACAACATTGCCGAGCTAGGTATTGGACTAAACCCAAAGTGTAGGTTTATTGGTCTAATGCTCGAAGACGAGGGTGTTGAAGGGTCAATCCACTTTGGTATTGGAACTAGTGAAAACCTAGGTGGAGTTTTAAGGGCGGCATGTCACTATGACCTTATTGTAACTGGAGCTACTGTAGAAGTAGACGGTAGGGTTGTCTTAGAAAATGGGGTAGTTACCCTGTAAGCCTTGGGCTTGGAGAAATAATATTATGATACTAGAATTAGATATGTTTTTAACCAGTGCCCTAGCTGTTATCCTACTGGTAGTAGGAGGCTGGGTGCGCAACAGAGTAGAGTTCTTAAGGACTTTCTGTATACCGGTTCCAGTGGTGGGAGGTATTATCTTCACCACTATACTTTTAATAGGTCATGTATCTGGCCTATTTGCTGTAGAATTTGATATGGTTTTAAGCGATTTCTTTATGCTTATTTTTTACACTAGCGTAGGATTTACTGCCAGTATTCCTCTTTTAAGACAGGGGGGAATCGATACGGTGAAATTTTTAATACTTTCTACCGTCTTAGTAGTTTTACAAAACTTGGTTGGGTTTATTGGGGCTAAGGCTCTTAATATTAATCCCTTAATAGGCCTGGCTACTGGCTCTATCCCTATGACTGGAGGCCACGGAACCTCTGCTGTTTTTGCACCTGAGCTGGTTAAGTTGGGTCTTGAAAATGCCCACACAATAGCCCTTGCTGCAGCTACCTTTGGCTTGGTTTCAGGAGCTCTAGTTGGAGGTCCAGTTGGTAGGTATTTAATCGAGAGAAGGCTTAAAGGCAAGGCGATTTCTGAGGCAGATGAGGGAGCTTATGCTGAGAAGGAAGAAGCCATTATGCCAGAGCTAGAGGAGATTACGAACAACAATCTATACGAGTCTACTCTGATGATGTTTTTTGCTATGGCTTTAGGAACATTGATTTCTAAAGGCCTAGGCATGACAGGCTTGGTTTTCCCAGCTTCAGTTGGGGGTATGTTAGCTTCAGCCCTATTGGTAAATATTAATCCTAAGGGCAATAAATTTAGGATCCACCTTAGGGAATTAGCTATTATGGGTAACATAGCTCTTGCAATTTTCCTAGCTTTAAGTATGATGAAACTTAAGTTATGGGAGATTGGAGACTTAGCTCTACCTATGTTAATTCTTTTAGGATTACAGGTACTTTTGGCTATTCTATTTGCTGTCTTTATAGACTTTAAGATTATGGGTGGGGACTATGAGGCGGCCATAATCAGTGCAGGCCACTGTGGATTTGGCTTAGGAGCTGTTCCGACAGCTATGGCCAACATGCAGACCTTGACTGAAAGATATGGTCCAGCGCCAAAGTCTTATTTTATAGTTCCATTGGTCGGCAGTCTTTTTATTAACGTTGCCAACACCTTTGTGATTACAATTTTTATGAATCTAGTGGCTTAATAGCCTAAAACAAGTAGCCGGCCTTAGCCGGCTCTTTTTATTGGTCGGTATATATTGATAGATTGATATAATAATACAAAAGCAATGTTCTAAGCATCTAAACTTTGATAAAACTTGTCATATTCTTTTTCCCATGTTATACTCTCATGCGTTGAAATAATTAAATAGATTAGTTAGGTGAGGCTCCTATACAAATATAGGCTACTGTCCAGGAACGTCGAGAGACGCCAATGGGTATAACAGGGATTGACCGATATAAGGCTTTCCATAATGTAGCTAAGGCAAGACTAGACGTTGTATAGTGCTAAAACTCAACGATTTGATTGTATTATTGTATTAATGTGTCCAATTTTATTAATGGTACTAATCAATGACCTTTTTGCTGAGTTTTAGTGGGAAGGTTATTTTTATTTTCCCCTAAAAATTTCAAAAGGCATACAATCACTCCTAACCAAATTCTATGAAATCAAAGAAGGAGGATTAGATGCTTATTTCAATTATTTTTATAGCTATTATGCTATGTCTGTTTATTATTCCCCAAAAAGCTAGGGCTGAGGACAAGGGCGAGGCCCTTAGTTATTCAGATGCTTCTAGCCTAAGTCAAGGGGATGTCTTTGCCATTACTGGAGGCAGGAGGGAGGGGTTTGACGAAGACCAGGCCCAAGAGTCTAGAGAGGCTTATGGTGATAATGTTATTCTGACCCAGCAGAAAAAATCTTATTTGAGAAGATTTGCTGAGGCCTACTTAACTCCCTTTACCCTAGTATTAATCGTCTTGGCAGGTATTTCACTCTACACAGGCTATATTATTGCCCCAGAGGCTGAAAAGGATCTTTTAGGTCCAATAATTATCATGGTTATGGTAATTGCCTCAGGTACTATGACTTTGGTCCAATCGGTCAGATCTGACTCGGCTGCGGAAGCTCTCCAAGAGCTGGTGGAAGTTACTACAGCTGTTAAAAGAGACGGGGTATTTCAAGAGATTCCCGTTGACGATGTGGTGGTTGGAGATTTAATCCAGCTGTCGGCTGGAGATATGATTCCGGCAGATCTTAGGCTAATTCAAACCAAGGACCTTTTTATTGACCAGGCTGCTTTGACTGGTGAGTCTTACCCAGTAGAGAAAATGGCTGATTGGGAATTTGACGACTCTCTAATGGATACTGAGTATGGCAACTTAGTATTTATGGGCTCAAACGTGGTATCTGGCTCAGCAATTGGGATTGTCGTTGCCAATGGTAAAAATACTATCTTCGGTAGGGTAGCTGAAGATGCAACCCAAAGTCCAGTTAAAACTTCCTTTGATCTAGGAATAGACTCGACTTCCTACTTGCTTATTAGGTTTATGCTAGTAATGGCGCCAACTGTAATTTTAATCAATGGGCTGACCAAGGGAGACTGGATGGAGGCACTGCTTTTCGGAATTTCTGTAGCTGTAGGTTTGACTCCAGAGATGTTGCCAATGGTGGTAACTTCCAATCTGGTTAAGGGTGCTAATTCTATGGCCAAGGGTGGAACAATTATTAAAAACCTTAGCTCAATTCAAAACTTTGGGGCTATCGACGTCTTATGTACGGATAAGACTGGTACCCTAACCCAGGATCAGATTACCCTGAGATATTATTTAAATCTTAAGGGGGAGAATGACCTTAGGGTTCTGAGACACGCCTATTTAAACTCTTTTTACCAGACTGGTTTAAAGAATGTTATGGACCTGGCTGTTATCGAGGGAGCAGAAGAGGAACTAGATCTGAGCATTCTAAATTACGAGAAGGTAGATGAGATACCTTTTGACTTTGCCAGGAGAAGAATGTCTGTCGCAGTAGAAGATGAGACTGGCAAGACCCAGATGATTACCAAGGGGGCTATTGAGGAAATGCTGTCTATCTGCCACTACGTAGACTACCACGCTGAGGTATTTCCCCTAGATGAGGAAAAGAGAAGGCTGATATTAGATGACGTAAACGAACTAAATGCTGAGGGATTCAGGGTTCTAGGTGTAGCCCAGAAGATAAATCCGCCAGTGGCAGGAGAGTTTTCAGTCAAGGATGAGTCAGAGATGGTCCTGATTGGCTATTTGGCCTTTTTAGATCCACCTAAGGACTCAGCCAAGAAAGCAATCCTTGCCCTTCAAGAACACGGGGTAGATGTTAAGGTTGTAACTGGAGACAATGAGTTTGTCACCATGAACGTTGCTGAACAAGTGGGCCTTGAAAGCCAGGGCTTTATAACTGGGGAAGAAGTTGAGGCCATGAACCAGGCCCAACTGAGCAGAGCTGTAGAGGATTATGATATTTTTGTTAAAATTAATCCACAACAAAAGGCTAGGCTGGTGGATGCCCTGAGGGAAAACGGTGATGTGGTAGGTTTTTTAGGAGATGGTATTAACGATTCACCGGCTTTAAGAGCAGCCGATGTAGGAGTTACAGTAGATACAGCTGTCGATATCGCCAAGGAGTCTGCTGATATTATACTCTTGGAAAAGGACCTGATGATTCTCGAGCGAGGACTTCTAGAGGGCAGGACTACCTTTGGAAATATTATGAAGTACATAAAGGCTACAACATCTTCTAACTTTGGAAATATGTTTTCTGTCTTAGTTGCTTCTACTTTCCTACCATTCTTACCCATGTTGCCAATTCAGATTCTTTTCTTGAATCTAATCTATGACCTATCCTGTATGTCTATTCCATGGGACCATATGGATCCAGAATTTTTAATGGAACCTAAGGAGTGGGAAGCCAAGGGAATTAGCAGGTTTATGATTTGGTTTGGACCTACTTCGTCTATATTCGACATAACAACCTATGCCATCATGTTTTTTGTTATATGTCCGGCCATAGCTGGTGGACCCTTTGCTGAGTTGACTGGAGCTAGTAAGGCTCTCTTTATCTCGGTCTTTCACGCTGGTTGGTTTATAGTGTCACTATGGACTCAGACCTTGGTCTTATACGCCCTAAGGACTCCAAAATTTCCATTCTTACAGTCATCGCCATCCTTTGTCATGGCGTCTGTGACTATGCTGGGAATTATAATTGGTACAATCGTACCCTTTACTAGGCTAGGAGCCCAGTTAGGCTTAGGACCTTTAAATGGAGCCTACTGGATTATGCTGATAGTCACTGTAGCTGCTTATTTGAGCTTGGTTACTGTTGTGAAGAATATTTATATAAGAAGATTTGGAGAGTTAATCTAAAGATTAAGGGAACAAGGCAAAAATCCATATAAAATCAAAAGGACCTGTCAAAAGACAGGTCCTTTTGATTTTATAATTGTAATTATTCCATTACACATCATAACCAGACGATTTGTAAACAATGGACTCATGAAGAAGCAATTAGCATTGATAGTATCTTTTTTTTAATGGGTCTCTATGTAATTAATATGGACGAGGAAGGGGCTGTGTATATGGTATTCATTTTATTATTACTAGTTTTAGCTGTGGTATTGGTTTTACCTAGCAAGGCTAGGGCAGATTATAAGCTTTTACGAGCAGGCTTAAATTACTCAAATGCTGCTAGTCTAGGGTAAGTCTGACGATGCGGCAGAAGAATTAAAGAAGATGGTTAAGGTTACTGCTAATGTTAAGAGAAATGGCCAGTATACTGAAATACCTGTCGATGAGATTGTGGTTGGTGATTTAGTCCAGCTGTCAGCTACGGACATGATACCAGCTGATGTTAGGCTCCTTCAAACAAAGGACCTTTTTATCAACCAATCGGCTTTAACAAGAGAATCCTACCTTGTAGAAAAACTTGCAGAGTGGCCTATATTGAAGGCACGGAGGATACGGCAAAGGAAAATTTAGCTTTTATGGGTTCAAACATTATTTCTGGTTCAGCTGTAGGATTGGTAATAGCTACTGGGAAGAACACCCTATTTGGTCATATTCTTTGTTATTGGGCCAATTGTGACAGGAGGTACCTTTAAGGATTTAGACCCGACTGGTCAGCTAGCTTTTATTGCAATATTTCACGCTGGTTGGTTTGTAGAGTCACTTTGGACTCAAACTCTGGTACTTTATTCATTAAGGACAGAGAAACTGCCCTTTATCCAGTCTAGGCCATCCTTTATCATGATAACTATAACGATGCTAGGTGTTTTATTTGGAACTAGCCCGCCCTTTAGGCCCTTTGCATCTAGGTTAGGTATGGCCAAGTTGCCAGCTAGGTATGGGTTGGTTTTATTGCTGACAATTATAGCCTACCTAACCCTGGTAACCTTAGTAAAGAGAATCTATTTAAAGAGACATAAAAACTTGTTATAAATAAAAAACTGGTGTTAGATAAAATTTCTAACACCAGTTTTTTATTTCTCTAAACAGCTCTTTAGCAATAATAGTTTTAATTTTCAGTTTCCTTTCCCAAACTGCGCCTGTGCTCTTCAATTAGCTCTGGTGTTAAAGTTTTCAGCATTAGGATGTGGGTTGTCACACCTAGGCCAATTAGAAGGAGGATAACTTTGACAAAGGACTTATCTACCAAGTAATTAGAGATACCCATTGTCGTCCAAAGAAGAAGTATGGCAATAATCTTAGATTTTCTTTCAACAGCCCTGTATTTGATGTAGGACTTTATGTAAAAGCCCAGGACTGGGTGGTTTATTAGCCAGTTATATAAGCTATCTGAGCTCCTAAGAAAGAGATAGGATGAGAGCAATAAAAAAGGAGTAGTGGGGAGTACTGGAAGTACTATCCCCACTATTCCTAAGATTAGGGACATTATCCCTAAGGTAATAAATGCTATTCTTTTAAACATTAGAGTAGGTAAGGGTCGTCCTCAGGATTGATAAAGTTAGTTGGTTCATAATCGGTCTTTATCTCATCCCATTCTACCTTTGACATATCCTTTGAAGGTACATTTAGCTCAGGGTGAGCCCTGTTAGCCGCCTTATTTCCAGCCTTAGAATCTCTAGCTGGTAGGTCTAGGTCTACATCTTTGATGTCGATTTCCATAGCCTTAGCCACTCCCTTGCCGTACTCAGGGTCTGCCATGTAGCAGTTGTATATATTTCTGTGCTTAACCTGGAGGGTTGCATCTCCCATATTTCTAGCTGTATTTTCACAGAGAACCTTTTGCTGTTCTGGAGTCATAGCTCTAAAAAGCATGCCTGGCTGGGTGTAGTAGTCACTGTCGTCAGCCCTGGCATCATATTGAGCCACTTCTCCACCCTTTTCCCTTACATGCTCATTGCCAGGGATTTCTTCCCAATGGCCATAGGAGTTCGGTTCGTAGTGGAGCTCTGAACCTAGGTTTCCGTCTACTCTCATCATCCCATCCCTGTGGAAGGTGTGAGGGTGCTCTACTCCTTTAGGTGTGTTTACAGGAATCTGGTAGTTATTGACTCCTAGCCTGTACCTTTGGGCGTCTCCATAGGCAAATAACCTACCTTGGAGCATTTTGTCTGGCGAGTAACCAATGCCCGGCACTATGTGGGCTGGATTAAAGGCTGCCTGCTCAACTTCTGCAAAGTAGTTTTCTGGATTTCTATTTAGTTCAAACTCTCCTACCGGAATCAGTGGGAAGTCTTCTTTTAGCCACATCTTAGTTAAGTCGAAGGGGTTGTTCTCCATGGCGTCAGCCTCTTCTTCGGTCATTACCTGGATATACATCTTCCACTTAGGGAACATTTCCTTTTCGATAGCTGTGTAGAGATCTCTTTGGTGGGATTCTCTATCCCCTTGGATTACCATTTCCGCTTCCTGATCCGTTAAATTCTGGATGCCCTGCTGGCTTCTAAAATGGAACTTAACCCAAACTCTTTTTCCACTTTCGTTTATTAAAGAGAAAGCATGGGAGGAGAAGCCGTGCATGTATCTGTAGGAAGAGGGTATGCCCCTATCAGACATAATTATCGTAGTTTGTAAAAGGGATTCTGGCAGGCTTGACCAAAAGTCCCAGTTGGTATTAGGACTCCTCATATTAGTCCTAGGGTCTCTCTTAACTGCGTGGTTAAGGTCGATAAAATGCATCGGGTCCCTAAAGAAAAATACAGGAGTGTTGTTGCCAACCATGTCCCAGTTGCCATCTTCGGTGTAGAATTTTAGGGCAAAGCCTCTAATATCTCTCTCAGCATCAGCCGCTCCACGTTCTCCAGCTACCGTCGAGAATCTAGCAAACATCTCGGTTTTCTTGCCTACTTCTGAGAAAATCTTAGCCTTAGAATACTTGGTAATGTCGTGGGTTACAGTAAAGGTTCCGTAGGCTCCTGAACCCTTGGCGTGCATCCTTCTCTCTGGTATAAGTTCCCTATTAAAATTAGCGAGTTTTTCTACTATCCAAGCATCTTGTAGCATGGCTGGGCCATGAACGCCAGCCGTCATAGTATTTTCATTTTCACTAACTGGTGCGCCTTGAGCGAATTTGATTCCTTTTTCCTCGCCCGTGTGTTGGTTTCTACTAGGAACTGGATCACCTAATTTATTTTTATCCATTGGGTTCTTTTTCATACCTTACTCCTTCCTATCCCCGAAGGGTTAATTATCTTTTATTTATATCCATACATGTATTTTTAATACCCTAGATTAAAGGATTCAAAACATGAAGCTAATGGGATATATGTATTAAAAAATGGGATTGATTATAATATTCAATAGTGATACTATGTTGGTGAACACTAACATAAAAGGGGGAGGATTATGGGGAAAAGAGTTCGGATGACCAAGGAAGAGCGGCGGAAGCAGATAATCAAATCAGCACTCAAGGTCTTTATTGCAAAAGGTTATAACGGAGCAACTACGTTAGAAATAGCTAAGGAGGCAGGAATTTCTGAGATGACCCTCTTTAGGTACTTTGATTCAAAGAAGGAGGTCTTTGTTCAGTCTGTTAAACCCTTGCTTACGGAAGGTTTAAAAATTTCTAACAAAGGTGTAGAAAAAAACCTGGAAGCTAGGACTGTACTAGAATCTGTTATCACTGAAAGAGTCGATTTTATTTCAAAAAATAGGGAGCTTATTAAATTGGTGCTTATGGAAAGTCAGGTAAATCCTGACCTGGCAGATTTCAATTTTATTGACGAGACTAGTCGGCAAATTAGGGAAATGTTGAAAGATACGGCTACAGCATTAGATTTCCATGAAGAAAGCTTTAGGCTTTTAATGGGAGCTTTGCTGACCTTTTTATATCTACCCCAAGAGCAAGAGGATAGGGATAATTTTATTAACTATTTAACAGATTTATTGACTAAAAAGGAGGAAAAATGAAGAGAATAATTCAATTAGGGGCTTTGATTTTATTTTTGGCTTTAATCGCCCTTGGAAAAGTTCAACTATGGATGGGAATATTCTTAGGATCCCTTATCCTATCTACATATTTTGGAAGGTTTTACTGTGGCTATATTTGCCCAATAAACACGGTTATGGAGGGAGTTGACCAGAGGGCAGAAAAATCCAAGAGAGTGAGAAGAGAGACTCCTAGCCTTTTTAAGAGCTCTGTTCCCAGATATCTTTTGCTTGTTGTCTTTTTAGCAATGGTGGTTTTTATTTTTAAAACTGGGAAAAAGTTGCCAGTTTTACCAGCCCTTTTTGTCATTGGAATTTTATTAACTATAGTATATAAACCAGATTTTTGGCATAGGTACCTATGCCCCTATGGAAGCTTATTATCCATATTTTCTAGATTTAACAAGAGGACCTACCAGGTAATCGACCAGGACTGTATTAAATGTGGTATCTGCGTTAGAGTTTGCCCAGCTGATGCCTTTAACTGGGCTGGTAGGGAAGAATACCCGGAAATAATTAAAAATGAGTGTCTGCTCTGTGGCAAGTGTGCTAGTCAATGTCCGACTGAAACTATAAAGAAATAAATAAGAAAACCGGCGAGTTTACTCGCCGGTTTTGTCTTATAAATAATTAACTTCTTATCATTGATATTACTTTTTCAAAGACCGTCTCAAACCATCTGACTAATCTAGTCAAGATGCCGGCTTTCTCAATATCATCTTTAACAACTAGGTCTACGGTTTTAATATCTTCACCGTCTGCCTTAAGGGTTATGCTACCAACCACTGTACCTGCAACTATTGGAGCTTTGATATCTTCGTTTATTTGAGAATCGTAAATGTGGTTTTGTCCAATAGGGACAACAGCCCTATAGGATTCGGCCGGGAAGATAGCAACTTCTGGATTTTCTGCCGAGTTTACCCTAATTGTCTTGTATATGAGATTTTCATCTATAAGCAATCTATTTTCAACTGCTTCTAATCCATACTCTAGAAAATACTGACTTATGTCCCTTCGTTCGTCCAGACTATCGGTTCCCATAACTACTGAAATCAGCCTGAAGTTTTGGCCCTTAGTTGTATTGTTGACGTCAATGGTTGAGACTAGGCAATAGCCTGCCTCTTCGGTATAGCCAGTTTTTAGTCCATCAACTCCTGCTAATCCCATTTCTGGTAGGGTTGGGTAGGCGGAGTAGTGTCTTTCCGGCTCTGCCACCATGCTAATTTTTGAGTATTCTAGGACTTCCGGATAGTTTTCAATAATATACCTGGAAAGTTGAAAGACTTCCCTTGTGGTCATAGTATTTTGATGACCACCCTCTTGTAGGCCTGAGGAGTTATAGAAGGCTGCGCGCTCATAGCCAAGTTCTTTGGCTTTGGCATTCATCAGGCTTACAAATTCAGCCTCACTGCCTGAAATTTTTATGGATAGAGCATAGGCGGCGTCATTACCACTTACAACCATAAGGCCTTTAAGTAGATCTGAAATGGTTAGGACTTCACCAGCTACTAAGCCGTAATGAGACCCACCGACTTCTTCCATCTCATCTGTAATAGTTACCCTATCCTCTAAACCAATTTTTCCGGTTCTTGCTTCTTCCATAACTACTAAGTAGGTCATTAATTTTGATACAGAAGCTATAGGAAGAGGCTCGTCTATGTTGTAACTTTCAAAAATTCTTCCACTTTCAAAATCTCCTAGCAGGTAGCTGCTAGTCCTTTCTTCAAGGTTTAAGCTTGGGTCTAGGCCGAAGGCCATGGCCCCGGCAGAAATAATAAGGATTATTGCTAAGCTAAAAGATATAAATCTATAAAAAGTTTTCAATGCCAACTCCTTTCTCTTTCGGATTTATTATACCATAAAATCCCTTTAAAGACAGAGGTCCGGCCTGTCATATATGGGATGGTGATAGTATATTTTCAATTGAGGGTAAGATTGTACTAGTAGGTTTAATTGTTAAATATTTAATGAGAATAAGATAGGTGAAGTTTATGAAGGTAGTTGATTTAGTATGTAGTAAGGGACTTGCAGGCTTTTATTATGATGACCGTCAGGCTATAAAGGCTGGGGCGGAAGATGATGGAATGTTTTATAATTACGATGGTCAACTAAGTCCTGGATTTAGCAAGGTTCGGATGGAAGGAGAGTCTATTTCTGTTACCTTAGTGCTTGAAAATGGCCAAATAGGCCTAGGAGATTATGTCTCTGTCCAGTATTCTGGAGCGGTGGGTAGAGATTCTTTATTTTTGGCTGACGAGCATATGGAAATCATTCAAGGGCCAGTAAGGGATTTCCTCCTTGACAGGAGGTTAGGGGATTTTAAAACCCTAGCCCAGGAGATAGACCAATTGGAGGTGGGCGGGAAAAGACTCCACTCTGCTCTTAGGTATGGGTTGACAGGGGCAGCGCTGGATGGGGTGGCTGTGAATCAAGGGAGGACAAGGGCAGAGGTTATGAGAGATGAATATAAGACTGGTTTAGAAATCGACAGGGTACCTATCTTAGCCCAGAGTGGAGATGACCGTTATATTAATTGTGACAAAATGATAATAAAAAAGGTTGACTCATTGCCCCATGGCCTTTTCAACAATTTAGAACATAAGACTGGTCTAGATGGAGGTAAGTTAATTGACTATGTAAAGTGGGTTAGGGATAGAATTTTAGAGAAGAGAGATGACTATAGCTATCAGCCTATAATCCACCTAGACGTCTATGGAACTATTGGTGAATTTACTGGCCATGACCTTAGTTATATGCTGAAGTATTTTAAGGTTTTAGAAGAGAATGCTTACCCTTTTAAATTAAGGATAGAAGGGCCTGTGGATATGGGCTCTAAGGATGGTCAGATTGAGATGATGAAGGATTTGACCAAGGCTATAGATGATAAGGAGATGGGTGTTGAACTGGTGGCAGATGACTGGTGTAATAGCCTAGAGGACATTATCGAATTTGCCCAAGCCAAGGCTGGACACATGATTCAGCTTAAGGCTCCAGAATTAGGGGGAATAAACAATACGGTTCTAGGGGTTTTATCCTGTAGGGAGGCTGGGGTAAAGGCTTATTGTGGAGGTTCGTGTAATGAGAGCTCGGTGTCGGTCCAGATTGTCACAGACATAGCCATGGCTACGGGTGCAGATTTAATACTGGCTAGGCCGGAAATGGTTGTTGACGAAGGATTGATGGTGGTTAGTAACCAAATGAATAGAGTTATGGCCTTAATCAATGCTAGGGTCTAGGAGGTGGCTATGAGAGAAATTGATGTGGACTTGGTTAGACAGGCAGTTAAAGAGGCATGTATTGATATTTCATATAATTTACCTAAGGATTTGATTAGGGCTATGGAAAGGGCCAGAGACTCAGAGACCTGGGAGTTGGCTGAATCTACCTTGGATTTAATTTTGGAAAATGCAAAGATTGCCAGTGGGAAAAAAGTGCCTAGCTGCCAGGATACCGGCCAGGTGGTGGTCTACGTAAACTTAGGCCAGGAAGTAAGGTTGGTTGGTGGATCCCTAGAGGACGCAATAAATCAGGGTATTAGTGAAGCCTTTAGGGAAGGTTATTTGCGTATGTCTGTAATTGAAGACCCACTTTTTTATAGGAAAAACACCGAGGATAACACGCCAGGGGTTATTTACTACTCTCTTGTGCCTGGCCAGGATTTTAGAATTCAGATTGCAACTAAAGGTTTTGGCTCGGAAAACATGAGTAGGCTCAAAATGCTCAGGCCATCTGATGGACTAGATGGAGTTGTAGATTTTGTTTTAGAGACCGTAGAGTTAGCAGGTCCCAATGCATGTCCACCCTTGGTTATCGGCCTAGGTCTAGGGGGAACTATGGATAAGGCTGCTTGGTTGGCTAAAAAGGCTCTGATGAGAAGCTTAGACTCAGTCCATCCAATGGAAGAGTATGCCCAGTTAGAGGCAAATCTTCTAGATCTTATCAACCAGACCGGCATTGGACCCCAAGGATATGGTGGGAGGACCACCGCCTTAAGGGTCTTTATCGAATCTTATCCAACTCACATTGCAGGCTTGCCGATTGCAGTAAATATCAACTGTCATGCTGCTAGGCACACTGAAGTCGAACTATAAGGAGGTTTAATGAGAGATTTACAAACGCCTTTCACTAAGGAGGACTTAGTGGATTTAAAGGCAGGCGATAGGGTCACCATTAGCGGTAAGCTCTATACAGCTAGAGATGTAGTCCACCAAGAGCTATTAAAGCTGTTAGAGGATGGAAGGGAACTACCCTTTGATATAAAAGGAGCCTGTATCTACTATACAGGTCCAGCCCCACACAGGGATGGAGAGGTTATTGGCCCTTGTGGTCCTACTACTGGATATAGGATGGATGCCTATACTCCAGCTCTCTTGGACGCAGGCATGCTAGGGATGATTGGCAAGGGTAAGAGGGGAGAGGAGGTAATTCAGTCTATAGTTGACCATGGAGCTGTTTACTTTACAGCCATTGGAGGGGCGGCAGCCCTAATTAAATCAACAGTAGTTGAAAATAGGATTTTAGCCTATAAAGATTATGGTGCAGAAGCCCTAAGAGAATTGGTTGTGGAGAAGTTTCCGGTAACGGTGACTGTAGATAGTCAGGGGAGAGATTTATACAAGATTGGAAGGGCCTCTTATCTAGAGAAAAGAGATAGGACTTAGTTATAGGTTAGGTTGAAATAGGAAAAGGATTACCTGATTGTTTAAAATGTAACTATGTTGGGCATATATATAAAGGACAATAATAACGGAGGTGAAGATTTGAAAGAGTTTTATGACAAATATTTTATGAAGCAGAAGATGATGTACCCAGTCCTCCATATCCTAGGAGTCTTGGCGATATCTTCTATTTATCAGTATGGATGGAGGTCTTTGGTACTGCTAATTATCAACTCAGTGGTAGCTGTAATTGTAGAATTTCTTTCAAGCAAGTACATGTTCGGTAGGGAGAAGGTATCGGAAGGAGCTTTTGTAACTTCATTGCTCTACACCATGACTTTACCAGTATCGATTCCCCTGTGGATTTCAGCCCTGGGAATGGTTTTTGGAGTATTTTTTGGGAAAATGGTCTTTGGAGGTTTTGGTAGGAATATTTTTAACCCGGCCTTGGTTGGTAGGGTTTTTGTTTATATTAACTTTCCAAACCCAATGACTATCCACTGGAACAAAGCCTTATCGGGTCTTCCAGGTGGCTTTGCCCATTATATAACTCCAATAATCGACGATCTGAGCTCGGCAACCCCTATGATTGATTTTAAAAATAACGGAGTTCTGCCGGGAATTGGCGATTTAATCCTAGGCAAAGTTCCGGGGGTTAGTGGTGAGGCCATGAAGGTCATCATTTTAATCGGAGCTATCTATTTGATTTACAAGAAGGTAGCTTCTTGGGAGATTATGGCAGGTTCGGTAGTGGGCTTTGCTGGCCTATCCTTAATCCTATCTACTATGGGCTTTGAACAGATAGCTGACCCAATTAGCGGTATGCTTATGGGTGGTTTCTTATTTGGAACTGTTCTTATGGCTACAGACCCAGTGTCTGCCTCTAAAACTGTGGAAGGAAAGTGGATTTATGGAATTGTTATCGGCCTGGTGACGGTTATTATCAGAGGCTTTGCCCTTTTCTCGGGCGGAATGATGTTTGCGATTCTTATCGGAAATACCTTTGCGCCTATTGTAGACTACGGTGTTAGGGCCTTAAAGAACAGGAAAAAAGCAGAGGTGCAGGCATGAAAAAGAATAAAAGCCTAGTATATCCAGTGATTTTTGTCTTGGTGCTTACAGCCATCCTGACCTTCTTGCTATCTGGACTAAACTATTTAACTACACCAGTAGTTGAAGCCAATGCTAAGGAAGATCAGATGAGAAAGGTTCTCTATGTTTTTAATCAAGATACCAGTCAGATGGATTTGGAGGAGGTTACGGCTTATTTTAATGAAAATGTTAAAGAAGTAGGTAGTAAGTATGATTTTCCTATTTATGCCTTTGTTGAGGATGGGAAAGAAACGGCCTACGCTCTACCGGTAGAAGGGCCGGGGCTTTGGGGCTTGATGGAAGCCTACGTAGGGGTTAAGGAAGATTATTCAGAAATTACAGGCCTTGAGTTTATTAAACAAGAGGAAACTCCAGGACTTGGTGGAAGGATTGCAGAAGAGTGGTATAAGGAGCAGTTTAGGGGAATACCTATAGCTAAGTCAGAAGGACCTTATGTAATTAACAATCCTGGACCAGGTGGAAATGTGGATGCCATCAGTGGAGCCACTCAAACGTCGGCCTTTGTAGTAGATATGGTCAACCAAGGTGTTCAGGACTATATCCTTAGGGGAGGTGCCAATGATGGGTAAAAAGTATGGGAAAATTATTTTTGATGGGTTAATTCACGATAACCCAGTTCTTTTACAGGTAATAGGAATCTGTTCTGCCCTGGCAGTAACTAACCAGCTTTCTAACTCCCTGGTTATGGGATTAGCTCTGACATTTGTAACGGGTTTTTCTTCGCTGATAATCTCAGCTTTGAGAAATGTTACCCCTAATCACGTTAGAATGGTAGTTCAGGTTTTCGTAATTGCCTTTTTCGTAATTATCGTAGATATATTTTTAAGGGCCTATCTCCCAGATATGAGCAGGACCCTTGGACCCTATGTTGGATTGATTATCACTAACTGTATAATCATGGGTAGGGCTGAAGCCTTTGCAGCTTCAAACAGGCCTGTTGACTCCTTTATTGACGGAGTGGCAGCTGGCCTAGGATATACGTGGGTTCTATTGATCATAGCCTTTAT
>CAZFXW010000015.1:0-4062 GCA_964523385.1 uncultured Peptoniphilaceae bacterium
TGCCGCTCCCGTAACCTTAACTGAAGGCGCTGTAGCGGAACTGAAAAAGTTGATTACGAGGTTTACGCCCATTATAAGGTTGAAGTGAAGAACACTAAGGAAAAAGCTACAACAACTACCACAAGCACTGAGGATAGGACTAGAGTGACATCAGGCACAGCTACTCCGACAAAAACTACCTCCAGCACTGCCGGCAAGGGTGGACCAACTACCTTTGATCCAGGCATTGCCAAGTATGTAGTAATCCTAGGACTTGCTGGTCTTGGACTAGTTTACTTTATCAGAAAGAAAGCCCAATAAATTTACACATTAAAAGAGGACGGATAATCCGTCCTCTTTTTAATTTCAGCCTTCCTGGCTGGACTTATCTTTTATCAGGCAGGTGCCTTTCTCCAAAATTGACAAGAACCTTCCTTTTCTTCAATGTTTATATCTACTAGCATCTTGATTAAATCATAGTTGATTTCCTCATCCCAAGGGATTCTGAAAAAGCTCATGGTCCTTTCATAGCCAGCATTTTCAATTTCATCGCCGTACCTAATCATCATCTCCGGTTCCGGGTTGATTGCTAGGTCATCGTCAAAGGCTGACATGCCTAGGATAAAGGTGTTACCTAGTATATACATTGGAGTGTTAAGTTCAATTACCAATTCTAACTGGGGATACTCTTTTCCTACCCATTTTACAAAGTCATCATACTTCTGCCTAATATCTGGATTTTCAATTTCCTTTAATTTATCTTCGTAAGTTGTCATAACTCATCCCCTTCCTCTACTGTGTTTATACCCATTATTGAATTCTCTCAATTTTTCTATTTGTAAATTTTAATTTGGGTATAAATAGTGGGGAGGTGTAAAATGACTTATTATATTATTGGAATTTTAGCCTTATTGATTATTGGCGCTGGTGTATACAGCTACAACAAGCTAGTTGGGTATAGGGAGTTAGTGGACAATGCCTTTAGCCAAATAGCCGTTCAAGTCGAATCTCGCTGGGACCAAGTTAGCTCTTTAATCAAGTCTGCCAAATCCTATGAAAAATATGAAAGTGAAACTTTGGAAAACATAACGAAGGCAAGGGCCTATATAACAAAAAATTCCTCTGTCGATGCCATTGAGCAGGACAGCTTGGAGTTTGAAGGCACCTTGGCTAGGCTAATCGCCTTGGCAGAGAATTATCCAGATTTAAAGGCCAGCGGCCCCTATAGGGATGCTATGGCTGCCATTGGCACTAGCGAAGACAAGATACGCTATGCCAGGATGATTTACAATGACAGCGTGACAAAACTCAACAGGGCTATTAAGGTCTTCCCTACTGTTCTTTACGCTGGTCTCCTAGGCTTTAGGGAAAGGGATTACTTCCAGGGAAGTCCTGACAAAGAAGAAATGCCGTCATGGGACTAAGGAAAAATCTAGGCCTGATACTTTTACTCCTAGTTGTTCTTTCCACAAGCAGGTTGGCCCAGGCTTCAACTATGGAGAGCCAAGTAATGGATGTGGAGATTCTCGATGATGGCTCAGCTATAATAAAAGAGCAAAGGCAGATGGATATAAGCTCGGGCACAGAGGTCTACATAAATCTAGAGAACCTAGAGTCTGGCCAGATAGCCTACTTTAAGGTCTTTGAAAATGGAGTAGAGTTTGAGAGCCTGGACTACTGGAATCTAGATGCCTCTAGGGAGGATAAGGCAGGCAAATCTGGAGTAATCCCCAAGTCACCTAGGGGCTATGAATTAGCCTGGGGTTTTGGAGACTACGGTCCCCACACCTTTCAACTAGAGTATAAGGTCAATGGCTTTATTGAAGATCTGACAGATGGTCAGGTATTTTACTACAGGTTTGTAAACGACCAGATGACCCCTATGCCTGACCATGTTGAAATAAGCCTAAGGGCCCAAGATGGCAGGGGAATAGGTCAGCTGGCTACAGGTTTTTGGGGCTTTGGCTATGAAGGCTACACTGAAATCTATTCAGACCACTTGCTGGCCTACTCATCAGAACCACTAGGCTCTTCTAACCATATGACTTTATTGGCCAGCTTTGAAGCTGGCACTTTCGCCACCTATAAGACCAAAAGCGAAAGCCTGGAGGAGTTAAAGAAAGAGGCCTTTGAAGGTTCTAGCTTTAGTTTGGAAGATCCAGGCCAAGGAGGGACTAGCTCTACTGGAACTCTTGGTCTTGGAGCGATTTCAGCTATTTCTATTATCGCAGGCAGCTGGGCTTTAATCTCTTTAGTTGCAGCTGTATTAATAGTTGCCTATGTGAGGTCAAGGCCAAAAACCTACTTTTTTGATGGTAGCCCCTACAGGGACCTACCTTATGATGGCGATATCCTAGACCTGACCTATCTCCAGCCCTACTTTAGAACATCTAATGATAACCTTATGACTATGCTTATTCTAAAGTGGATTTATGAAGGCAAAATAAAATCTACCAAAACAGAAGCTGGAAAGATATTTAAGAGAGAAGAAACATCATTAATCCTAGATTTAACGGCAAGTTTTCACCCAGAAGCAGGCCTTGAGCAGGAGCTTTACCAAAAGTTTATTGAAGCTAGTGGTGGAGATGGGATTCTCAACGAGGGAGACCTTTCCTCCTACAGTTCAGATAACTACAAGAAGCTATCCTACTGGAGGGAGCAGGCCTTTAAGGCTTCGGAGGAGAAGTTAGATAGCCTAGGCTGTTTATCCCTAGAATATAGAAGGCTCTGGGGACTTAAGCTAAGCGATAGGGAGTTAACCGAGAAGGGCCAGGCCCTTGTATCCAAGCTCCTAGGCTTTAAAAACTATCTAGAGCAGTATTCTCTCTTAGCCGAACGGGAGGATGTAAGCGTCCACCTTTGGGACCAATACATGATATGGGCAGCTTTTTTCGGCATTACCAAAACTGTAGAAAAACAATTTGCCAGTATCTATCCTAATTACCAGACCGAATCTGCCTACAGGGGTGGTATGATAGCTATATCAACCTCATTTTCCCAGTCAATGTCTCCTAGCTCTAGTTCTAGCTCTAGCGGTGGAGGTAGTAGTGGATTTTCCGGCGGCGGATCTGGTGGAGGTGTTAGGTAGTTGAGGAAAGGATTTTAGTAAAACTATTAGGATTTTCTATTAGTGGGTATAGTTCATATTAGGAAGGGTGATGAAATGTCAATTTTTCAAATAGAAGGAATCGAACATCCGGAGATTTTACCAGTAAATGATATTATAGCCAAGTACAGAGAAGAATTTCCAGGGGGAGATATTGAAGAGCTGGAACTAGATTTTGACGGCGCTAGATTTAGGTATAAGATTCTAGGTCTTGACGATGACAACAGGTTCACCATCACTTTCAATGCTGTTACTGGCTCGGTTCTTCGCAAGAACAGCAAACCACTAGGTAGAAAGCACAGAGGCGGAGTACGCAGAGCTAGGAAAGCCGTCGACTTAGAAAATCTAATAGATATACCCCAGGCCACTGAAATAGCCAGGGAGTTTTCAAGAGACTACAGACCCTTTGAATGGGAACTTGAAAGAGAAGGAGATATAACCCTTTGGGAAATTGAATTTGCTAGTGAAAGTGGGGACAAGGTAATCGAAGTCAAGGTCCACGCCCAAGAGGGGACCATACTAGAAGTGGAGTTTCCAACATAATGTGCGGTAGGTACACTCTAGACACCAATCTCCTGAGCCTAAGCGAAAGATTTAACCTCAGGCCTGGTGTAGAATACAGAAGTAGCCGGGAAGTTTTTCCCGGCTCTAATATTTATTGTTTTGATAAGTCTAGGAGCCTAGAACTAAAGCACTGGGGTATTAAAGTAGATTTTTTAAAGAAAGAGATAATTAACTCTAGGATAGAAAAAATCTATGAGTCGAATTTTTTCAGAAGTGACTTTGAAAATAGGAGGATTATCGTCCCTGCTACTGGCTTCTTTGAGTGGGACAAGTCTTCTCCAACCAATGATCGCTACCTAGTAACTACAGATGAAAAAATTTTCGGCTTAGCGGCAATCTGGCGTATTTCAGGACTTAGTCTATTAACCAAGGAAGCTAGCGGTGACTTGACTAAAATCCACCACCGAGAACCA
>CAZFXW010000015.1:4072-23359 GCA_964523385.1 uncultured Peptoniphilaceae bacterium
GTATTTAGCTTCTAATGACCCTAAGGGCCTTCATGCCAAGCTTTTGGAAATTCATCCTAGCTATCAACTAGAAAATCTAGAAGACAGGCAGCAGCTTGAACTAAATATAAATGCTTAAAGGGCCCTAAGGCCCTTTTTTGTGGAAAAATTTTTTATTCGGTAGCCAGGTCTAGAACAACTTCTTTGAGAATCTCAACTCCTAAGCCGATATCCTCATATTCTGTCTTCTCCTCTGGACTATGGCTAATGCCACCAATGCTAGGCACAAAAATCATACCTACATCGGTTAAATCAGTAAGCATCATAGAGTCGTGAACCGCCCCTGAGTTCATATCTAAGTAGTCTATATCCCTAGACTTGGCTCCGGCTCTAATCTTTTCAATCAACCTTGCCGACAAGGCTACAGGTTTAGATTTTCCAATTAGTCTGGTGGACACCTTTAGATTCCTAGCCTGGCCGATTTCCTCTGCCTTGGCACTAATCAGGTCGGTTAGCCTTTGAATTTCATCTAGATTGACATCCCTAATATCCACGTTGAAATCTACTTCATAATTTATAACGTTGCTCATGTTAGGGCTGACCACCAGCCTGCCTACGGTTGCTACAGAAGTTTCGTTAGAATGATTTTTAGCTAAATCCTCAGCGTAGGTAATAAGCTCTGCTACCCCTGGCAGTGGATCATTTCTGTAGGCCATGGGAGTTGTGCCTGCATGGTTGCTAGCACCTTCGAAGACTATGTTTAAAGTGTTCATACCTGCAATAGCATGAACTACTCCCAAGGCTAGACCTTTTTGATCTAGAACAGCCCCTTGTTCTACATGGAGTTCTAGCATGGCGTAAATGTCTCCCTTTTCAATTTGCTGCTGGGCTAAATCTTCTGGCCTATAGCCTTTGCCAACTAAAAAATCGTAGGCGCTTAGACCTCTTTCTTTTTCTATGCTCTTAAGGTCTTCTAGCTCCAATTTTCCTGTAATAGCCTTGCTACCCAGAGTGGTAGAGCCAAAGTTTGAACCTTCCTCTTCAGCAAAGACGACAAACTCTATCGGCCTTTTCAATTCTACTCTATCCTCATCGATAGACCTGATGACCTCTAAGGCTGCCACTACTCCTGTAAGGCCGTCAAAGCCTCCTCCTGAGCCTACAGTGTCCATATGAGAGCCTATCATCACCGTCCCCTGACCAGTTTCCCTTGGCCCATACAAGGCTCTTATATTACCAATAGCATCTACGGTCCAGTCCATTCCTAGTTTCTTTAACTGGTCAAACACATAGGCTCTAGCCTGGTCGTCTTCTGGACTGTAGGAAAACCTAGTACAGCCCTTGCCTGGCGTGGCTGTTATAGAGTTTATCTTTTCCATATCCCTAATAATTCTTTTAATATCCATAAGTCCCTCCTTGTTTCCATTTTATCACTGTATCTAAACAAAACATACAAAAGGGCATAAAAAAGAACCAGTCTCTGACTGGCCCTTCAACTGGCGCCTCTAATAGGACTCGAACCTATGTCGGACCCTTAGGAGGGGTCTGTTATATCCAACTTAACTATAGAGGCTTATAGGAATATTTTAATGATATAGGCCTATCTTGTCAACACCAACCTACAAAAAAATAAAAAGGAGGGTCTCTCCCCTCCTTTTACCAAGCTATCTTTACACTTAGGAAGCCTAAAAATAAATGCCAATCGTGATAGTCCCCTGTCCCTTGATCAAACATCTTTTCAGTTATAGATACTCCTAAGTAGACTTCCCTTAAATTTTCCCTCATCATAGCCTGTTGGTGGGCTTCTGAACTCATCCACATCCCATACATAAGCTCTGCTAAATACTTAGGGCTCATCAACTTATTCCTATTGCCATCATAGGCGCTAACGGCTGTGTTTTCTTGGATAAAGTAATCTTGGCTGACTCCACCTGTGCTAACTTATTTTCAATATCTTCAGAGACTGAACTCTTTCCACCTATGGCTAGTATTCTACTGGGCCCAAGCCTTTGAATCTCATCAAGGGTTCCCTTTGAAATATCTCCACCTACCAGAAGTACGGGTCCATCCAAGAGTGCTGCCAAAGGACCCGATGATAGGGCATCTGGAAAATCCTCCCCCGATTCAACTACAACAGTTCCCGTTCCATCAGGATATAAGGACTCAGAAAGTTTTACTGCCCTTTCATACCTATTTTCTCCTTCTATCCTCTCTAACTTTGATGGGTTGGCAAAATTAGTGCTAGTTAGTACTAAAATTCCAAACAAAAGTCCGACGGATAGGCTCCTCTTTAACCTTCTTCTCATTCCATCCTCCAAAAAAGTTGTTCAGTTGTCAATAAACTCTATCTGTTTATAGAATAACACCTGGACATTGGCTTAACAATGAACTGGCCCTATCTTAGGACTAGGTAGAAATGGCTGTTTATCTCAATGATGGATAATAGATAAGTAATTTTATTGATTCAAAGCTCTTGCAAGGAATTTGTTTTCACACTTTTAAGACATAATTATTAGATGGCTATTTTTATCCATTATATAAACTTCTGTTTGAAATAATAAAAGGAAAATGTTTTCTCATTTTCAAGTGGAAAAATAAGAGAACTGAATAAACCTCACTAGGTAGTAAGGTTTGTTATTGCTTAATCGTAACAAATAACGTATTTTTTGGATTTTTCACGGCCTTTGTTTAGGATTTCCAACTTTTCTAAGCCTAATATCCTAATTTCTAGAATTAGCTGGCCTTAATCATCTTTTATAGGATTTTCACCACGTATATCGTAAGTTTCTGCTTTTACATTCTATTGCTTTTTAAAATCAAATTTTCATATTGATAAAGCCTTTCTGGACAAACTATCATTTAAGCCGGAGACTAGGATAGTTAAATTTAAGCAATAAAAAGTCCCTAGTCCAACAAAGGACTAGGGATTTAATTTCACTGGTCTTACTCTATTACTTCAATGCCCATGTAGGCTTGTAGGGCTTCTGGTATCTCTACGCTACCATCTTCCCTTTGGTAATTTTCTAATATGGCTGCAAAGGTCCTGCCGACAGCAAGGCCCGATCCGTTTAGGGTGTGAAGGAATTCAACCTTACCCTCTTCATTTCTAAATCTTAGGTTAGTTCTTCTAGCCTGGTAGGCTTCGAAGTTCGAACAAGATGAGATCTCTACATATCTACCATAAGAAGGCATCCATACTTCTAGGTCATAGGTTTTTGCAGATGAGAATCCTAGGTCACCGGTACAAAGCATTACCACTCTATATGGTAAGCCCAAATTCTTTAAGATTACCTCTGCGTCAGCTGTCAACTTTTCTAGCTCGTCATAGGAATCCTCTGGCTTACAAAGCTTAACTAGCTCAACTTTGTCGAACTGGTGGTTTCTTACCAGTCCTCTAGTGTCTCTACCAGCTGATCCAGCCTCTGCTCTAAAGCAAGGTGTATAGCCAGTATAAAGCTGAGGTAGGTCCTCTGCTTGGAGGATTTCATCTCTCCTAAGGTTGGTCAGGGTTACCTCTGCCGTAGGTATTAGGAAAAGATCCTTTGAATCTACGTGGAACATGTCGTGCTCAAACTTTGGAAGTTGGCCTGTTCCCGTCATTGAATCTCTGTTAGCTAAGACTGGAGTTAGGTACTCTTCATAGCCGTGTTCACTGGTGTGAATTTCAAGCATATAGTGGATGATAGCCCTCTCTAGCTTGGCTCCTTCTTTCTTAAAAATCGAAAATCTAGTTCCACTGACCTTTGTAGCTCTTTCAAAATCAAGGATATCCAGGTCTACACCTAGATCCCAGTGAGCCTTTGGCTCAAAATCAAAGTCCCTTGGTTCTCCAACTACCCTAATTTCGACGTTGTCTTCATCGGTTTCCCCTTGCTCAACTTCCTCTGCAGGGGTGTTAGGAATCTCAAGTAAGATTTTCTTAATCGAAGCCTCTACATCCCTTACTTCCTTGTCCATCTGACCAATTTCGTCAGACAAGGCCTTCATCTCTTCTAGAAGATTATCGATATCCTCTCCCTTTTGCTTAAGGGCAGGGATTTCTTTAGAAACTCTGTTTTGCTCGGCTTTTTTCTGCTCAACTTCTGTTAGCATAGCCCTTCTCTTTTCATCTAGAGAAATTACCTCGTCTATAGGGTAATCCTCTCCCCTTTTGGCAAGTGCCTCTTTTACTTCGTCAGTATGTAATCTAACTCTTCTAATATCTAACATTCTTCCTCCTAAAAAAATACCCCCGTCCACCAGGAACGAGAGACGCATCGCCACTCTAGGCCTACAGGTCACAAGCTATCGACTGGATTCCTAAAATAGGTCAAACTAGTTTCCACCAACCACCAGCTCTCTATCTTGACCTAGTCTCAGTACTAGGTTCGAATCATCGCTTTATGTGACTTTAGTATAACATAGGCATAAACTTCCTGCAATCTCAACCTAATATGGTTTTAATGGCCTTTTCTGGTATGCTAATCGGCTCAACCACCACATCTCCAAAGATTGCCTTGTTCTTGTCCAAACCTGTTTTCATTAGCTGGAAACAAACAGTTAAATCTGGATCTACACAGGTGCCCAGGATTTTTCCACTAGTTGAACACAGGCCAGAAGGGATATCTATTGACAGGACTTTGGCTTCAGATTCGTTGATTGCATCGATGGCGTACTCGGCCATGCCTCTAATTTGTGAGTGGAGGCCAGTACCAAAAATTCCATCTATAACCAAGTCTACCTGGCATAATTTTTCCCTAAAATCCTCTAACTCCTGGATATCCTTTAGATAGTTAAATTCTTGGCCCAGGTTAAGGAGAATCTGATAGTAATTCTCATACTCTTGGTTGGCTGGGTTCCTTTGACCTAGAATGTATATATCAAGCTCAACTCCCTCATTGTGGAGGTGGCGAGCAAGGGCTAGGCCGTCGGCCCCGTTGTTTCCAGTTCCACAGCATATAAGAACTCTCCTGTTTCTCTCTAGGTCTATATATTTAAAAAGTTTAAGGGCGGCATTTTCCATCAATAGCTGGGAAGGTATCTCCAACATATCTATGGCATACTTATCTATGGCTGCCATCTGCTCTCCAGTAACTTTAATCATGTCCCCTCCTAAAGAATATTAAACTTGGAAATCCTAAGATCATCTCCAAATACGCTTAAAATTTCATACTCACCGAGTATTCTCGAAAAAATCCTCTCGTCATAGTAATCCCTTATCTCTTCTAGGCTTAGGTTTGTTGAAATCAAGGTGCTAAGCCCCCTGATAAGCCTATCGTTAAGAAGGTCAAAAAGGTGGGATGTATTCACTGAGCTAGAAAGCTCTGTGCCTAGGTCATCTATTATCAGTACCTGAGCGTTCTTTACCAGGGAGAACTTTCCCTCTACTGCTGGTCTCTCTGACATCTTGCTGAATTGATAGTCTGTCAGAATTTTCATCAGGGTTACGGCTGATTCGTAGAATACAAACACCCCTCGGTCCATCAGTTCCTTGGCTATACAGTTGAGTAGAAAGGTCTTGCCTGTTCCGACAGATCCTGTAAAAAGAAGGTTTTCACCTTTTTTATAGCCTTCCTGAGCATACCTAAGGGTCCTTTCCCTATAGGCTTGAATCATTTCCCTAGGGCTGTAGAGCTCATCATTGTTCCTGTTGGCCCTAAATATTGAAGGGTCAAAGGTGGAGAAATTTTGGGTCACAATAGATTGGGCTATACCACTTAGCTTGTAGAGTTCTTCGGTTAAGATTTTGTTTCTACAGGTGCAAAAGCTAGTATCTACAATTCCTGTGTCCTTACACTTCTCACAATTATAGGCCATAAGTAGGTAGTCAGAGGGGTAGCCTCCATCTCTTAAAATAGCCTGCCTTTCCTGCCTAAGCTTATGGGACTGGGCCTCTAGCTCTTCGACAATATTTTCTGACTTAAGGATTGACCTAATCAGATTGAAGGCCAGTTGTTTTTCTTCCCTCTCTATTTCCTCTAGCCTGGGAAATCTGCCAAGGGCCTCAGCCCTTCGCTCTTCTAGTTCTTGTTCGTGTTTTTTTCTAGTGGCTTCGTACCGAAGTCGAACGTTTCTACTCACGCTCATCGCTACCACCTTGGGCCCTTTCCATGTCTTCCCTTAGCTTCCTATCCAGTATGGCCTGGATATCGGTGCCGGAAACTCCTCCCTCATTCTTAGGAGTAGACTTCCTTGGCCTTTTCTTGGCTGGGGGCTTGTTCCTGGCCTCCCTTTCTTCCTGGGCCTTTTTATAGTCGGCTATGGTTAGAATTCCATCAATAGCCCAATTTCTCAGAATAGAGAGGACGTAGTTTACATTTCGCTTGTTGGTAGTCTTGTCTGAGTAGGTAAAGCCATAGGCGATTAATTCTTCATCTTGGCCATGTTCCTTTAGATGGGCAAGAATCCGCTCAATTTCATTTGGAGTTAACTTTGTTCCTATTATCTCCTCGATTTCAGAGAACATATGGAGGTTAGAGTAAGTGGGGAGGATTCTTTCCTCAGGTTCTGCCGGCGGCTCTACAGGCTGCTGAGCAGGTTCTTCCTCTTTGCTAAAGTCTATACCTAGGTAAAGCTCCCGTATACTTAAAAAACTATAGCCTGCCTGGGTTTTAGTTATTATGCCCTGGTCCTCCCAAAAATCTAAACTATCTTCAAAGATTCTTAAATCTAGGCCTAGTTCGTTGCTTATCTCCTGGGGAGATAGGTCTTCAAGGCCTTCATAGGCTAACTTGTAACAGTAGATATAGACCTTTATCTGGTCTCCAGAGGCTATCTGGAAATAATTATTGATAAAGATATTTTCCAAGGGAGTAGTCCCTAGGTCAATCATAAAGTCTTTAACGTTAAATTTCATACTTACCTATCCTCCTTTCTCTTACATTTCCTGGCCTTCAGGCCTATGGATAATATCGCCAAACTTCGTGTGCTCCTTGTGAAAGAAGAGCTCAACAGACCCTGTAGGGCCGTTCCTGTTCTTGGTGATGATTACATCTGTAACATTAGGCCTTTCTGACTCTTCGTTGTAGTAGTCATCTCTGTAGAGCATCATAACTACGTCAGCATCCTGCTCTATTGCTCCCGACTCTCTAAGGTCGGAGAGGATTGGAGTCTTGTTTACCCTAAGCTCTGGCGCTCTAGATAATTGGGCTAGGGCTAGAACAGGACAATTTAACTCCATTGCCAGGGATTTTAATCCCCTTGAGATTTCAGAAATCTCCTGCTGCCTATTTTCAGATCTGCCTTGGACGGTCATCAACTGAAGATAGTCTACAACAACTAAGTCCAGTCCTTCCTCAGCCTTCAGACGCCTACACTTGGCCCTTAGCTCTGTTAGGGAAATGCTTGGGGTGTCATCTAGGTAAAGGGGAATCTTTTCCATAATATTTACAGCCCTGGTTATTCCAGCCCAGTCCTCAATTTGACCTGTAATAATATTGCCCAGGTCTACTAGTCCTAGCTGGGCCATAATCCTTTGAGTAAGCTGAACCTTACCCATTTCTAGGGAAAAGATGGCAACTACAGAATCTTTTAAGGCTGCTGCTACAGCCATATTTACCCCTAGGGCCGTCTTACCCATAGAAGGTCTGGCTGCAATTAAAACTAGCTCGGATTTTTTCAGACCTGAAAGGTGGTTATCTAGATCCCTTAGGCCTGTGGTCACGCCTGTTATCTCACCGTCAGAGGCGGCTAATAGCTCGATAGTGTCCAGGGTTTCCATCAGACTCTCCCTAACCCTAGTTAATCCATCTGAATGGGCCCTTTGAGTGATGGAAAATATACTCTTTTCTGCAAATTCGACGATATCTTCCGTCGGGTCTACGTCAGCATATGCTACAGCCATTATCTCGTCACATGCCTTGATAAGGGCTCTTTGGGTAGATTTATCCTCTACTAGCTTACAATAGGACTTGATATTTGAGGTAAGACCTACCTCCCTTTGAAGCTCTAGGATATAGTCTCTGCCTCCAACTGTCTCTAAAAGGTCTTTTTTATCTAAAACTGAGGAAATTAAAAGGGGGTCAACGCTCTCCCCCCTACTTGATAGACTAATTATGGCCTTAAATATCTCCACATGCCTGGGACTGTAAAAATCATCAGGCCTTAGCATTTCTTCTGCCACCGAAAGGGCAGATCTGTCTATCATCATAGAACCTAAAACCGACTTCTCGGCTTCCTCAGCAAAAGGTAAGGTTCTGACAGACTGGTCCATTAGTCTTCTTCTTCAATTTTAACCTTGAACTCAGCAGTCATCCCTGGGTAGACTCTTACGTTTACGTCGTATTCGCCTAGCTCTCTGATGTTCTCTTCAAGTTCAATTCTTCTTCTGTCAACTTCTACGCCGATAGCCTCGTTAAGAGCTTCTTCAACGTCCATGTTTGTGACAGATCCGAATAGCCTTCCTTCTTCTCCTGCCTTAGCCTTGATAACTACAACCACTCCGTCAATCTTAGCCTTAAGCTCCTCAGCTACTCCTCTTTCCTCTGCTGCTCTAGCCTCTAGTTCAGCTTGCATTTCTTCCCAGTTCTCTAGGTTTTCAGCTGTCGCTAGAATTGCCTTGCCTTGTGGTAACAGGAAGTTTCTTCCAAAACCTGCCTTAACTTCTACTTTTTCTCCTGCTTCACCTAGGCCGTCTACGTTAGTTTGTAATATTACTTTCATTTTCTTCCTCCATTAAATAATTATCTATTGCTTCTAGAAGCACTGACTCAGCGCTATCCATATCCATCCCCTCTAATTGTACACCAGCAGAAGACTGATGTCCTCCTCCACCGAGTTTTTCTAAGAGAATTTGGACAGAGATATCTCCCATAGACCTACCGCTAATATGAATTTGGTCTTCAACCTGGCAAAGGACAAAGGATGCCTTTACTCCCTTCATATCTAACAGCTCATCGGCCGCTTGGGATGCTATCAATACACAGCTCTTAAACTCATTTTCTAATTTTGATATTGCTATAACTTCTTTATATACATAAGCCTCTGCCACTACCTTAGATTTTTGCTTGACAATGTTTGCTGGCTCTCTAAATAATTTCTTTACGTTTATGCTATCTGCCCCATATCTCTTAAGTACAGAAGCCGCTTCAAAGGTCCTAACTCCAGTCTGGAAGGAAAAGTGTTTTGTGTCCAGGGTTATCCCGGCTAAAAGTCCATCAGCTACTACCGGCGGCACCTCAACTTCGCCATCAGTGTACTGGATTAACTCTGTTACCAGTTCTGATGCAGATGAAGCGTAGGGCTCTAGGTAGGTTAGAGTTGGCTCTTCTATATAGTCTGCTCCTCTTCTGTGATGGTCTACTATAACTACCTTGTCCGTCAAGTCCAGAATCTCAGGTGCTTCTACTGAAGTCTTTCTATGGGTGTCAACTACAATAACTAAGGATTGCATGTTGACCATGGCCTCAGCTTCCCTTGGTTTTATTATATAGGGCTGGATTTCCGGGTTCTTTTCCACAAGCTCTGTATAGAGACTTTGAATTGGTGGTGTTATTTCCTTTAAAACTATATGGCAATTCTTACCCCTGTACCTAACCAAGGTATAAATTCCTAAGCAAGCCCCAAAGGCGTCCATGTCTGGGTTATTATGGCCCATGACAAAGACCTGGTCACTCTGGTCTATCAACTGGGTGATGGCATGGGACATAACCCTTGCCTTAACCTTGTTGTGCATATCTACGGCCTTTTTCTTTCCACCATAGTAGGTTAGGTTCTTACCATCGTTGACGACAATCTGATCTCCTCCCCTTCCAAGGGCTATGTCAACTGCTAGCCTAGCAACCTTATAGACCTCTAGAGGATTGTCTGCATTGGCACCCACACCTACAGATAGGGTTGGATCAATAGAAGACAGGTGTTCGATTTCCTTAATATCCTGGACGATAGGGAACCTATCTTCGATCATCTTATCTAACTGACCCTTCCTAAAGACTAATATATACCTATCATTTTGATACTTCCTAGCAAATCCACCATAATCTATGGCGAATTGACTAATGCTCTTATCGATTTCCGCATAGGCCAAGGGCCTGTTATCGGTCATTGATGCTGACAACTCATCGTAGTTATCTATATACATAACCATTACTACCAGAGCTTCCTCTTGGTAGGCTTTTTTAATCTTCTCATCTTCGGTCTTATTGATACCGTAGAGGAGTATTAGGTTTCTTTCTTCTTGCTCATAAGTGTCCACCACATTGTAGTGGAACTCATAGTGCTGATCCCAAATATCCGTCTGGATAACTGGTTCTTCATTGCCCGTAAGTATATCTTTTAGGTTAATCTTAGGGATTAAAACCTCGATATCCTCGTCTGTCAGCTGTCTTTCTGGGAAAAGATTTTTAAAAAGTGTATTATACCAAAAAATCTCTCCATTTTGCCTAATTAAACTTATGGGAAAGGGCATGCCAAAGACGGCAGCTCTGGTAGAATCGCTAAAAGCTTGCTCTACATTTTCCATCCTCTGGGTCTTTATCTCCTCTTCATAGCCTACGGCTTGATAAAAGGTGAAAAAGGCATAGAGGGAAATTAAAGTTGCTAGGCCTCCTAGAAAACCACTTTTTGTGTAGGCGAAGATACTCAAAAGTACCAAGGCGCCTATTGCAAAGCTTAGATGAGGTTTTTTGAATATTTTCTTAATTCTACTTTTCATCTATATCCAACCAACCTTTAATATTTACATATACTGAGTAAATAGCCCCTATGGCTGCATAAACTATCTGACCTCCACTTATTAGGGATAGGCCAATAAATATGTAGGATACGAGCCTGGGAAAAGATTGCCCCACATAGGAAATCACCAAAGCTAGGCCTTGGAGGGTAAAGAAGAAAGATAAAACGATATAAGCATTTAAACTCAATTCTCTTCCAAAACCTAAGTCTAGTAAATCCATACCATAGCTGGCAATAAGCAAAATCACCACAGCCCAAACTATATCCTTAGGTAACCTGAAGTCCTTAAATCTCGGACTTTTATCTGGGACACCAAAAAATCTAGATGATATAGCTCCTGCTAAATAGTAGTTGGCCAAACAGGCAAAAAAACTTACCGTCAGCAGTATGGCTGGCATAGCTCCCATGATGGTCTTAACCATCATATACATGGAAGCCTCTAAGGTGGGCTTATTAACCACCATATCTAGTTGGCTAAAGACCTCGATTTGTCTATCCATCTCTAGCATTAGACCTTCTTCTAAATTATCAGCTAAATTTATAGAGCTAAACTGACCAAAGGCCAAGCCTACTAATAAACTTAACACTATCAGCCCCGCTGCACTAATAGCTATATAGGTGAGAGGATCTTCCCGAGTCCTCAAACCCCTTATGGATGGCAAGGTTACCAATAGTGAGTATATTATCAATAGGGCGCCTCCACCTAGGCCCTCCTTCCAAAAGACACCCAAAAGGGCAGCCATCATGGCAAGTAGACTGTGTTGGTCTCCTCTCTTTAATCCCAATACCACAAATGGCAATGGAAAAAACAAGAGGAGGAAGGGAAGCCCTAGGCTCAAATAGTATATTACCAGTCCTGCAAGTCCAGTTAGCAGAACATCTCTTATACTAGTCTTGTTATAATTCTCAAACATATTGCCTCCATTCATTACTATATTATACATTAAAAGGCCTTTCATTTAAACATCTAGGCTTTTTATAGTATGATTAGTAGTGAGGTGATAATAATGGATGTTAATCTACATTTAAATTCTTCATTCCCTATAAGAACTATTAGAGACGACAAGGAAGGTAAGGATTTGCTTATTGATATTGGAGGCAGAGTTGTAGACCTCCACATAGAAGGTCTACCCTCCTATATACTGGGCAGATTTCAATTTACTGAGGTCAGCCACGTTATCTTCAGGTATACACCTGGTGCTGGCACTGTCTCTTCTATCCACTTTATGAGGTCAATAGATATGAAAACGTCTCTTATGACCTTTGACCTTGACTTCCAGGGTCTCGCTCTAGACTTTGTCGATGGTGAATTTGGAGCTTCAGTTCACATAGGACCCTTAAAAAAATAAGGTCCAGGATTTCCGCTTAGGAGATCTTTGGACCTTGAACCTACTCTGCTGAGTAAGGTAATAATGCAACTTGTCTTGCTTTTTTAATTTCTTCCGTCACCTTTCTTTGGTGCTTGGCACAATTTCCTGTAGCCCTTCTTGGAAGAATTTTGCCTCTGTCGTTGACGTATCTTTGGATTGTGTCTACGTCTTTATAATCGATAACCCTATCCTTATCTGCACAAAAAGCACAGACTCTTCTTCTGGGTCTAAATCTTCTGTTCATTGACCTTTTCCTTTCTTATCTAAAATGGTATTTTAGAGTCGTCGCCATAGGGCATAAAATCGTCATCAGCATCATCAAATTCGTTCTGCTTTTGGCCCTGGCTAGGCTCCTGATATTGTTCTCCCCCAAAACCACGTGATGGTTCCTGTCCTTGGTCTTGTCCAAAAGCCTGGGTCGATCCCTGGTCTTGGCCAAAGCCTTGAGATGGTCCTGTATCTTGACTGAACCCTCCCTGGTATGGGCTTGATTGGTTGTACTGGTTATATCCACTAGACTGGCTCTGGGCCCTATCAGGCCACTCGATAAACTCAACCCTCTCTGCGACTACATCTGTAGTATAGACCCTCTGACCTTGCTGATTTTCATAGGATCCGGTTTGAATCCTACCCTGAACAGCAGTCATAAGTCCTTTTTGGAGATAATTTCCGCAAAGTTCTGCAGTCTTACCCCAGGCGACAATTCTAATAAAGTCTGCCGTCTGCTGACCTCTTTGCTCCATTTCTTCTCTCTTAGCCCTAGATAGGTTTCTATCTATAGCCAGGGTGAAGGTACACATGGCAGTTTGAGTTTCAGCCATATACCTAAGTTCCGGGTCTCTAGTCAGTCTACCGATAAGCACTACATTGTTCATGTTTACCTCCGATTAGTCGTCTTGTCTGACAACCATAAATCTTAGCAGTCCATCTGTAATCCTACATCTTCTCTCAAGGTTTTCGATAGCCTCTGGCTCAGCCTCAAAGCTTACGATGTAGTAGTAACCGTCTTTTAGATCGTCGATTTCGTAAGCAAGCCTTCTAGCTCCCCACTCAGCAACCTCAGTTACCTTTCCTCCATCTTCGATAATGCCAGTTAGCCTCTCATATCCAGCGACTCTAGCTTCCTCTCCGATGTCGTTTCTAAAGATCAATACTATTTCATAATTTCTCATTTCAACACCTCCCTTTGGTCTAAGGCCCTACTTTCCGTAGAGCAGAGAATTTACCGTATCATTCTAACACTTTACTAAAAGTTTTTCAAGTCCCTTAGCCTTCTCTGTATTTAGTCATTATGGTTCTGAAAATTTGAGAGGTTGTAGGCGGTGTATAGGTGATAGCATTAGCTCCTGCTCTGATAGTCTCTAAGATAGCCTCGTCGTTGTTACCACCAGTAGCGATTATCGGGAACTTATCTCCTAGCTTCTCTCTTATCCTCTTAACTAATTCCGTAGTGTTTTTTCCACCCGACACATTGAGTATTCTTGCTCCAGCATGAATCTTACCCATAAAGTCATCTTCAAACCTTACTACCGTTGCGATTAGAGGTACGTCTATAGAGCTGGTTATGCCTTTAATCGTATCGTTAAGCATAGGAGCATTTACAACTACTCCATAGGAACCCATCATCTCGGCCTCAAGAGCTAAAATTTCAGCCCTCTTCCCTGTAGTAACTCCTCCACCTACTCCTGTGAAAACTGGCACAGAAGCCGAGTCAATTACCGATTGCATTATCGATAGTTGGGGAGTAAAGGGATAGACAGCCATAATCGAGTCTGCATTGTGGTTCCTCAGCAGGGCTACGTCGGTAGTGAAGAGCAGGGATTTAATTCTCTTGCCCATGATATTGATGCCAGAAGCTTGGTAGATTGATTCAGGAACCTTAATCAATCTTCTTCTCAAGGCTCCATTGATTTCAGGCACGTAAAGGCCTTTTTTATTATAATAGCCTCCATCCACGTTGTCGGTCATAATAACCTCTTCGTGGAAAGGTCTTCTTTTCTCTTCAGTCATTTGCTCCTCTTTTCTCTAGTGCTTGTTCAAATCTCTTTAGCGCTTCCTTTAAAACAGATTTGGGACAAGCTACGTTAATTCTCTTAAAGCATGGCCGCTTTTCCTCGAAGAAAGATCCGTCAACCAGAAACAACTGGGCTTCCCTTTCCAAGAACTCATCTAATTCTGCCTGATCCATTCCAAGGCCTCTCATATCTAAATAAGCTAGGAAGGTGGCCTCTGACTTAGTGACTAAGACTTGGGGGCACTTTTCCTGGAAAAACTCCTCTACATAAGTTAGGTTTTTATCTATTACCAGCAAAAGTTCTTCTAACCAAGGCCTGCCTTTTTTGTAGGCTAACCTACAGGCCTCTAAACCTAGGCAGTTGACAGCCGAGTTTTTCTTCTGAGCTAATTTAGTTTCCATTTGAACCTTTACTTCTTCGTTAAAGGCTATATTGTTACTAGCCATCAGACCAGCTGTATTAAAAGTTTTACTAGGGGCAGACGAAATTATGAGTTGATCTCTAAGCTCTTTTATCTTTCCAAAGCTGGTGAATTTATAGCCTGGCCTGATTAAGTCTCCATGAATCTCATCGGAGAAAACAATAACTCTATAATCCAAACATAGCTGACTAACTTTTTCAAGCTCCTCCTTGGTCCATACCCTGCCTATTGGATTATGAGGGTTGCAAAATAATAGAAGCCTTATGTCGATTTCCTTTAAAAGTTTCTCAAAGGCTGGAAAGTCTATCTGATATGAACCCTTATCTTCCTTTAAGGGAATGTCGTATAGAATCCTGCCCGAATCTTGAATTGCCTTAGCAAAAGGGCCGTAGACTGGCGAAAAAATAGCAACTCCTTCTCCTGGCCTGGTAAAGCTCTCTACAGCTGAGTAAATTGCTGGTACAACTCCAGATGATGTGAAGATTAAATCTTTGTCAACTTTCAAGTCGTAGCTATCTTTGTACCATTTGGCCACACTGGCCTTGTAGTCTGCATCTGCCACTGGATAACCAAAAAGAGGATTTTCCTTGATATAATCTTTCAACCCTTTGGAAATCTCAGGAGCTACATCAAATTCCATGTCGGCTACAGATAGGGGAACTATATCTTCCCCTACCTCTGGATTTATGGATTTCATTAGCTCATACTTGGCCGAATTCAAATTAAATCTATTGGTAAATGTCTCGAAATTATACTTCATCGGTCCCCCTATACAAACATCAGTAACTTAAGAACTTCCATAAAGTCATCCGTTTCAAACCTTACTCTTCTCGGGTCTACCGGTTGAACGCCACTATAATAGCAAGCCCTGTAGGCTCTAAAGGCCTCATCATATTCAATCTCTACTTCAAAACTCTTAGGCAACTCTAAGTTAACAGGAGTCACAGAGTGAAGGGCCCTCTGGGCTTCTTTGTAGATTAATTCATTGACAAAGTCTGGCGTATCGGCGATAACTGAAGCTCCCACTCTTTTTACTGTGTAGACCGTGTTGATTCCAGAATCCATTACTTCAACCATATCGCATAGGGATTTGTCACCAGATACGAATTTAACTGGCACACCATGGTAGAGTGAGGTGTAGTAGGATATTAAAAATTCTGAAGCTTGAACTCCATTTATCTTTAAATCCGTCATATACCTATCTAATCTACCTTGGCCTGATGTAGTCCTGGTATAAGTTTGGAGGTCATAGCCTACTAAAAAGCTCATATCATAGGTCTTGTCGATACCCTGCATAGTTCCCAAAGGTCCACCGTCCCAACCTCGGATAATACTGGTATTAGTAGGGAGGCCTCTTGGGTCTATTCCATTGCCTTCGCCAAAAGAATCCTTTATCGTTATCTCGCATTGATTGTCTATGTCATTAATGGCCTGGCAAACAGCTTGAAGCTCTTTGTTCATAATCTCCACTTGTTTATTCATCTCTACTTCGTCGAAGTGATATTCTTCATAACCTAAGGAACCACAAGTTCCACCAATATCTACGCTGATAAAAATCTTCATATAAACCTCCTATTTACTTTTCCCATATCTCCTAGATAGGATATAATCACTATGAAAGGAGAGCTATGAAACAAATAAGCATTGAATACATTTACCACAGTTCCTTTGCCATCAGCATAGACAATAAGCTATTGATTTTTGACTATTTTGAAGGCGAACTGCCAAACTTAAACATCGATAAGGAAATATACTTTTTTGCCAGTCATTCCCATGAGGACCATTTTAACGAAAAAATACTAAACCTAGAAAATTCATCTAACTATAACTATATTCTGTCTTCCGATATCGGAAAACTCGAGTCTGTGGATAAGGTCATATCCCTTGGACAGACTACATCCGAAATTGAAAAACAAAAACGCTACCACGGTAAGAACATCCACCATATGGAAGCTAATGAAATCTTAGAGCACGGTGGCATGAACATCCGAACCTTTGGCTCAACGGACAAGGGAGTATCTTTCTTGGTCAGCATTGGAGACATTGGAATCTTCCATGCGGGCGACTTAAACCTATGGATTTGGGACAGCGATACTGAAGATGAAAAAGAAGAGATGAGGGCCGACTTTCTCAAAGAAATTGACCGTATCTCTAAGTTCAACACAACCATCGCCTTCTTCCCCTTGGATCCAAGAATGGAAGAAAGATATGCAGATGGCTTTAATATTTTCATAAACCAAGTCCAGCCTAGGCTTATTTTTCCCATGCATTTCAGAGATAATTATTCCTATAATCTAAAGTACTTAAGGGACTACAGCCAGCATAGGGATATTTTTAAGCCTATACTGAGAAAAGACCAGATATTTTTAATAAATTACTCTGGCTCGTAGGCTGTAAGCTCTCTAAGCTCAACGTTTGTCAAGTTTTCCATTACATGGAAGATATCCCCACCTCTGCATTTTTCTAAGAGGTCAATATCTTCTTCTCTTAAGTGGGCCACCACGTTCACCTTGCGTGAAAGAGGTAGGTCCACTTTTCCTATGTGAAACTCACCCATAAATCTTCCATTTCTATGATTATCTATGGTCAGTGCCCCCTTGGGCCTAGACACCAGATACCTATCGATTATATTAATTTCTGGGTCCACAACCCTATCTTCAGCCCTTATTACATCTCTAGCTTCGTCAATCCTGTTCTTGTGCTCACCTGAAATCAGAGGGAAATATTCATCGTCTAGCACGTCAACAAAAAGAGCTAAAACTTCCTCCCTCATAAATCTTGAAAACTGATATATGGTCTTTACCCTAATTGGCGAATCACCAATGCAGATTCCATCCAAGCCCATATCCCTAAATAGATCTATTGTACAGTAGAGAGGATGTCTACCTCTGTGTCTTTCTAAGGTTATCTTAGAAACAAAGTTATCCTCATAGGAATTGTCGCCAGGCACGAAGGCGTAAACTGGCACTCCTCTGTCCTGCCAAAACTTGGTTCTCTCTATTAGATAATCACCTGATATTCCAATCTCATTTCTCTCATAGTAGTGGAACCAAGCCTCGATATTTTCTATTCTTCCGCCTAGGCTTTCAATCTCATCTAGGTCCTCAGCTAGGACGTGGGAAGCTGAGACGGCTACGATAAACTCGTTGCTTAGATTTGCTATAAGGTGATTAGGAGTCGATTTACTTACCCTAACGCTAGTTACCCCAATATCCTTTAACAGCTCCGGACCCAGCTCTAAGTTTAATTCTGCTAGTGAAGTAACTGAGGTTCCAAACATCATGTTTATATTTAATCTCTTACAAACCTTGGCTATCTCCTTAGCCTTCAATATATATCCCTGAATATTTTCATCTGGCTCGTATATAGTAGCAAATACAAAGTTAAAACCAGCCTTGCTCATTCTCTCCATGTAGTCGACTATATCGTCCATTTCGTCGATTAAGTCTATAGAAAATCCTATCATTTTATGCCTCCTTAATAACGGCTTTAGCCACCGCCTCTGCCACCCTTGAATCGAACACCGAGGGCAGTATAGAGTTTGGGCTCAGCTCTTCTCCAACTAGATTTGCAATTGCTATAGCTGCAGCCAACATCATCTCAGGATTAATCGACCTGACACCTGCTTCCAAGGCTCCTTTAAAGATTCCTGGAAAAACAAGGACATTGTTGACCTGGTTAGGAAAATCACTCCTACCCGTTCCCACAACTAAGGCACCTGCTTCGTAAGCCTCATCTGGGTAGATTTCTGGTTCTGGATTGGCTAGGGCCAGAATGATTGAATCCTCATTCATCCTCCTTACCATATCAGCCTTTAGAACTCCTGGACCGGAAACACCTATAAAGACGTCTGCTCCATCTAAAGCATCAGCTAAAGTACCTAGCTGGCCATAGGGATTAGTCAGCCTTGCTATCTCCCGCCTGTCAGGGTCTAAGTCTTCTGCATCTGCTAAGATGCCATGGCGGCTCGTCACTAGCAACTGGCCCACTCCAGCTTGGATTAATATTCTCGCTATGGCCACTCCTGCAGCTCCCGCTCCAGAAATCACCACCTTACATTTTTCTATCTCCTTATCGGCTAACTTTAAGCCGTTTATAAGGGCAGCCAATACAACTATGGCAGTACCATGTTGATCGTCATGAAAGACAGGTATATTCAGCCTTTCATCCAAGGCCCTCTCAATTTCAAAGCACTGGGGAGCGGCAATATCCTCTAAGTTTATGCCACCAAAACCCGGTGCAATCTTCTCTACTATATTTACTATTTCGTCTGGATCCTTTGAATCCACTAATATGGGAAAAGCGTCTACTCCCCCAAATTCCTTGAAAAGAGCTGCCTTGCCTTCCATAACCGACAAACCAGCCAAAGGTCCTATGTCACCTAGGCCTAGGACAGCTGTGCCGTTGGTCACCACGGCTACAGTGCTCTTTCCACTAGTGTAGATCCGTGCTTTTTCTGGATCTCTTTGGATTTCCTTGCAGACTTCGGCAACACCTGGCGTGTAGGCCAAGGCCAAAGTCTCTGGGCTATCAATAGCCAGCTTAGAAACCACTTCTATTTTGCCTTTATACTTTCTGTGAAGCTCTAAGGCTTTTTCTCTGTCCATATACTTTCTCCATAATTGATTACTAACGTCCATTTTACCATACTATAGCAGATTATTGTAGCGCAAAAACCATTCTATATGGGCACAAAAAAAGTCAGCTTCGATAATTCATTCGAAACTGACTTTTTAAGCCACTTCACACCTTGATAAAATTTTTGGTTCCATCACCATCCGCCTTTCCTTAGTTCTATACTTCCAAAAACTCGAAGTCCAGAACTCTAAAACAATTTCTTTCGAGCCTTCTA
>CAZFXW010000016.1:0-5106 GCA_964523385.1 uncultured Peptoniphilaceae bacterium
AATAGTCCCTAGCTATTTTGCTAACCAGGAGATTTTCAAAAAAGAAGTTCATAGCATCCTGGTTTATCTTGTAGTATTTTTCCCTATCTATTTGGGTCCTTCGATTAAAGCTGGTGTTATCTAAGGCAATATGAACCTTGTCAGCCAAGTACTTTAGGGCCTCCATAAATTCCATATTGTCCCTTTCCATAATAAAGGTAATTACATCTCCGCCTTTGTCACAGCCAAAGCACTTAAAGCTCTGCCTTTCTTCTGAAACGACAAAGGAAGGTGTCTTTTCATTGTGAAAGGGGCATAGGCCTGTGTAGTTCTTGCCCGAAGGGCGCAGCTCGACAAATTCACCGATTATATCGACGATATTAGCCGCATCCTTAACCCTTCTTACATTGTCATTAAAATTAGACATAGCATCAGTCCTTTGAATTCCAAGCCTTTGGCATGAATATCTTGTCATATGAGTACATAATATATTGATCAGTCATTCCAGCTATATAGTCGGTTACTATCCTATGGATATCTTCTCCCTCTGGATAAATATCCCTAAGGCTCTGAGGAATAGCTTGGGGATTTTCTAGATAGTAGTAGTATAATTCTTTGAGAATTCTGGCGTAGTTTTCCTCGCCCTTTTTTACATCTGGATTAGTGTAAACAACCTCAAATAAAAAATCCCTTAGCTTGTTCATCTCCTTAAATACTGGTGAACTCATAGAGATTTTATCTTTGCCTAGACTATTCTTTATTAGGTCCCTGACCATAGTGTCAATTCTCTGACCGTGGCTTCTGCCTAACAGCTCTATGCTTTCTCGGGGCAAATCCGCACCACTTAAAATCCCAGCTCTGATAGAGTCATCAATATCGTGGTTAATATAGGCAATTCGATCTGAATACTTAACAACCATAGCTTCTAAAGTTGAAGGCATGTTATCACCTGTATGGTTTCTTATGCCGTCAATTACTTCATAGCTTAAGTTTAACCCTTGGACCTTACCTCTAGATTCTAAAAATTCAACTATTCTTACCGATTGTTGGTAGTGTTTAAAGCCAGATGGATTTAACTTGCTTAGCACCGCCTCACCTAAATGACCAAAGGGCGTGTGACCAAGGTCGTGGCCTAGGCCTATGGCCTCTGCCAAATCTTCATTTAAGCTAAGAGCTCTGGCAATAGTTCGGCTAATTTGCACCACCTCTAGGGTGTGGGTCAACCTAGTCCTATAGTGGTCTCCACTAGGCGAAATAAACACTTGGGTCTTATGCTTTAACCTTCTAAAAGCCTTTGAATGGATAATCCTATCTCGATCCCTTTGGTAAGGGGTCCTTAAGTCACAGGGACTTTCTTCATGCTCTCTACCTAGGGATTGGGAGGATTTAGAAGCGTACTGGCTTAGGTACTGGTCTTCCCTCTCCATTATCATTTTACAAGTATTCATAGCACCATTCCTTTAGCTATTAATACCCATTAGCCCCTCCTCCTAATAACATTACATAAAAATCGCCCAGTAAACTGGGCAAATAAGGTTGACAAAGCCCTATCAACAAAAAGTCTGATTTGGAAGGCTCAGTAGAATGGCATTCCCTGGCCAAGCGGCCGTGAGTGGCCATTCGAGCGAGACTCTAAATCTAGGTTTGTCTACAGTCTCTACCAAGAAAACTGAGCAATTAGTGTAAGTCAAAGTTTTTATTGTAGATTGCCACGATTTCCGAGGCCGTTCCTTCAATGGTAGAAGAAGTGACGTCAATAACACTGCATTTTACCTTATCGAAAACTTCCATGGCATAGAGAAGTTCTTGCTTAATCCTTTCCTTGTTGGCATAGTCTGCCCTAAAGTCTAGGCCTAGGTTTTCCAGCCTCTTTCTCCTAATCTCATTGAGTTTAACTGGATTGATTATCAAACCAATAATTCTCCGTCTATCCGCTTCGAATAGCTCTTTTGGCGGAGCAACTTCAGGTACTAGGGGAATGTTGCAGACCTTGTAGCCCTTATTGGCCAGGTAGATAGAGGTAGGGGTTTTAGATGTCCTAGAAACCCCTATTAACACTATATCAGCCGAGAGAATACCTCTCGGATCCTTGCCGTCATCATACTTGACGGTGAATTCAATAGCTTCAATCTTATTAAAGTACTCCCTATCTAGCCTTCTAATAGCCCCTGGGTCTTGAACTGAGGACTCATTGAAATATTCCTCTAGTTTAAGGATAGGATTTTCTAGCACATCATGGTAGAAAATTCCCATCTCCCTACATCTTTCCTTTAGATAGTTTCTCAGCTTTTTAATGACCATTGTGGAGATAACAATATCACCTTTTTCCAGCCTTCTCAGGGCCCGATTAACCTGGGCTTGACTGAGGACATATGAATGTCTTTGAGTCCTGTAGGCCACGTCTGGAAACTGCTTCATCAGGGCGTGGACCACATACTCTCCAGTTTCTCCAACTGAGTCAGAAACAACTTGAATTGTAAATTGGGCCATTTCTCCCTCCTATTGGACGATTTTTGATGGTCTAAACAGTCTCTTAACGGTCATGTATACCCTATTTAAAAGTCCTAGCCTATTGCTCCTAATCTCCTCATCATCAACCATTACCATAGTATTGTCCAAGAATGAGTTAATCTCATCGGTAATTCCATCAAAGGTAGCTAGGGCCTTATTAAATTTCTTTTTATCAATATGGTCGTTAACCTCTTCTAGTACGTAAAACTTTGCAAAAAGATTTTTCTCTGCATCTTCAGCTAAAAGCTCTTCTAGAACTTCAAGGTCATTGCTATCCTTGGCTATGTTTTCAACCCTTACCAAGGTTTGGAGGGTTTCCTCGTTAAGCTCTTCAACCCACTTATTAGTTGCCTTAACCCTTCTATAAATATAGTAAACGTTCGAAGAGTCGGTATCGAAACAAGCGTCGACAACGTCATACCTATTACCCTCATCTATCAGTTTAACCCTTAGCCTTTGACTAAAGAAATCCATAATTTCAGCTATGGTTTCCTCATAGTCAAAGACCAGCTGGTTATCTTTTAAGTAGATGTAAAGGGAATCTGAAACTATTTCCCTAAGGTCAAAGTCTAGCTTGTTTTCAATAATGATATTTAAGATTCCTAGTGTAGATCTTCTAAGGGCATAGGGGTCTTGGGAACCAGTTACCCTAACTCCCGTGGCGTACATACCGACAAGAGTATCAATTTTATCTGCAATGGATAAGATCATACCAGCTGTTGACTCTGGAAGAATATCTCCTGAGTATCTGGGCAAGTATTGTTCTCTTATGGCCTTAGATACAATCTCTGATTCGCCTGATTCTCTAGCGTAGATTTCACCCATTGTCCCTTGAAGTTCAGGAAACTCTACTACCAGCTTGGTTACAAGATCTGCCTTAGAAAGATAGGCTGCTCTTTGGGAGTTTTTAATAGCTTCTTCGCCGATAGCCAACTGTTCTCCCAGTAATTTAACTAGCTTTTGCACCCTTTGAGACTTTTCGTAAATCGAACCTAGGTCCTCATGGAAGGTTGCTGTCTTTAATACGTCTACATAGTATTCTAATGGCTCTTTTAAGTCCTCCTGGTAGAAAAATATTCCGTCTTCTAGCCTTGGTGAAATTACCTTTTCATTTCCCTTCTTCACCTGGTCCAGGCCTTTATCATCGCCGTTTCTAACTGTAATAAAGTGGGGCATCAGCTCTCCTCCATCGTTTAGGATTGGAAAATATCTCTGATGGTCCTTCATTGCAGTGATAATTACTTCCTGAGGCAGGCTCAGGTATTTAGGATTAATATCTCCAAGAAGAGGCGTTGGGTACTCAACAAGGTTAATGACTTCCTCAAGGAGTTCATCGTCTTGGAAGAGGTTGCCTCCATGCTCCCTTGCTAGCCTATGAGAGCCAGCTAGGATAATGTTCTTTCTTTCCTCCTCGTCAACCATAACTCCATTTTCCAGAAGCTTTTTGCTGTAGTCGTCAATTTTATCGATAATGATATGGTCGCTACCTAGGACTCTGTGGCCCCTAGTCACATTTGAAACTGGAATTCCCTCTAAGTCAAAGGTTAGGGCCTGGTCATCGTAGACTGAAAGGACCCATCTCAAGGGCCTAGCAAACCTAAAGGACTTCCCTCCCCACTTCATTGTCTTAGGGAATCTCAAAGATTTAATAATCTCTGGTAGATTGGCTTCTAAAATTTCTGGTATTGGAGCAAGCCTTTGAACCTTTTCCACATAGACATACTCGGTGCCACCCTCATCCTTAAGCATAACGTCCTCAAGCTCTAGGCCTTGGCCCCTTAGGAAACCTTCTAGAGCCTTGGTCGGCTGGCCGTCAGCATAGGCTATGGTTGCTGAAGGTCCTCTGACTAATTCAACGCTTTCAAGTTCACCTTGACTCAGGCCACTGACCAGGAGGGCAAATCTTCTAGGAGTTGACTGGACCTCTAGAGATTCATAACCAATATTTTCTTCTTTAAATAGGTCTGCGAATTTCTTTTTTAATTGATCTTTGGTACCTTTTATATATGATCCTGGAAATTCTTCAACTCCCAGTTCTAATAAATACTTAGTCATCGTTTCCCCCTTTTAATAGCGGAAATCCAAGGGATTCTCTGCTTTCATAGTACTGGCCTGCAACTTCCCTAGCCATGTCCCTGACCCTCTTTATGTAATGGGCCCTTTCACTAACGCCGATAGCTCCTCTGGCATCTAAAACGTTAAAGGTGTGGGAGCACTTTAGAATGTAGTCGTAGGCTGGATAAACAAGGCCTTCTTCAATGTTTTTCATAGCTTCTTCCTCATAGGTAGTAAAGATTGCCCCTAGCCTTTCAATGTTGGCCTTTTCAAAGCTATAAACTGAGTGCTCATACTCTGGTTGGAGAAAGATATCACCATAGGTAAAGTCCTTATTCCACTTAATCTGATAAACGTCGTCTACATCTTGGAGGTACATGGCTATTCTCTCTAGGCCGTAGGTAAGCTCTCCACTTTCAGGCTCACAGCTTATGCCTCCAACCTGCTGGAAGTAAGTATACTGGGTTATCTCCATACCATCTAGCCAAACTTCCCAGCCTAGGCCCCAAGCGCCAAGGGTTGGCGCCTCCCAGTTATCTTCGACAAACCTAATGTCATGGA
>CAZFXW010000016.1:5116-8459 GCA_964523385.1 uncultured Peptoniphilaceae bacterium
CAACATAAACAGTTTTCCATGGCTCAGGTCCGATAGCCCTTAAAAAAGTATAGGGACTCATGGTTCCTGCTCCCACCTCTGTATCATAGGGTTCTAAAACTATACAGCCTAAATCACCCCAGTATTTATATAAATCTAATATCATGTCTTGAAAGTACATAGTCATTCTCCTTGTATTAAAAAACTCTCTTTATCCAGCTCTCAATATTGAATTTCTCAATTGAAAAGCTGTATTTTATGTATTGTAGGCAAAGGTTAAATAATTTTTTTGACTGGCTAGCCTTAAGGCCTCCTATCTCTAAAAAGGGCCTATATAACAGTTGATTAAGGGCCAAAACCTCATCTGTCTCTAAGTTAATGGCCATTTCCAAACAGCGGCTACAAACCATGCCTCCTTGGGATAGGGAAAAAGCAATGGTCTTTTTCTCTCCACATATACAGCTTTCAAATCTTGGCCTAAATCCTTGAAAACTAGCGTATTTTATCAAAAAAGACGAGGCAAGATCGCTAGATAGGTCTTTCTTTTTCTCTAATGCCTCAATAAAAGCTTTGACTAAGAGAAAGGTATTCTCATCTCTTTCTTCTTCAGCCGTAGTCCTTAGTAAGATCTCTGATACTAGCTGGACCATAACCGATAAGGCCATAGAACTAGCGACAAATTGGTTGGCAGATACTAGCTCTCCCTCTCTGATATAGTAGAAATTCCTACCCTTGGTCAAATCTAGGCTAACCAGAGAATAAGCCCTGGTTAAGCTGGCTAAGGGAGAATTTTTCCTATAAGACCCACGGGCCATAACCGAGATTCGACCCAATTTATCTGTGTAAATCTGGACTATCTTGGAAGTGTTTCTGAAGTCGTCTTCCTTGAAGACAAAGCCAGAAACATTCTTCTTAACTGTAGCCAAAACCCCTTACCTCTTTTTCCTTTTTCCTCCAATTTTCAGCTACTTTAACCCAAAGTTGGAGGTTCACCTTCGTATCCATTAGCCTTTCTATGTCTACTCGAGCCTCCATGCCAATCTTCTTTATCATCTGCCCGCCCTTGCCTATAACCATAGGCTTGTGGCTCTTTTTCTCAACAAAAATCGTAGCATCTACATCTAAAAGGTCCCTATCTTCTCTTTTTGAAATCTTTTCGATTTCTACAGCTATGCCATGGGGAATTTCCTCATCCATATTTACCAAGGCCTTTTCCCTGATTAATTCCTGGATAATATTCCTCTCCGGTTGGTCGGTAATCATGTCCTCAGGATAGTACATAGGTCCTTCCTCAAGATTTTCATAGATAGCCTCTAAGTAGGAGCCAAGCTGGCCATTTTCAGCCGAGGTTGGAATTACCTGCGTAAAAAAGTCCATAGATCTGTACTTATCTAAGACCTCTTCTACTTCCGACTCAGGAAAGAGGTCGATTTTATTGACCAAAAGGATTACCGGAGTCTCTAAGTCCTTTAGCATAGAAAAAATCTCACTATCTACCCTACCCATAACCTCACCCATCTCTACCATAAAGGTAATAACGTCTACCTCTTCCAAAGTAGATTTAGAAACCCCTAGCATATACTCACCAAGGGCGTTTTTGGGGTCCTGAATACCAGGATTGTCTAGGAAGACTACCTGCATCTTATCATCTGTGTATATCATTTGAATTTTATTTCTAGTAGTTTGGGGTTTATCCGAAATTATTGAAATCTTTTCACCAATAACTTGATTTAGTAGGGTCGACTTGCCTACATTTGGCCTGCCAACCACGGTTACAAAGCCTGATTTAAACATCTTCACCTCACGAGTAATTTAAAAATAAGTAATGTCACTAAAATCCCCCATAGCCCACCTACAATCACATCTCTAGTCTTGTGAATGCCTCCCTCTACTCGGGACTGAGCTACTAGGCTAGCCATAAGAAAGGCCAGTAAGACAACAAAGCCGTTTTCCACTAAGAAACCAATCATTGTGGCTATGGAAAAGGCTAGTGCCGAGTGGCCACTAACCGCTCCTCCTTGAAGATGAGTGCCTCGGTCCTTGGAAAATACGCTCTTTAAAAAGACAACACTTAAAAGAATAATTCCGATTACTAAGAGCCCAACATAGCGATCGCTCTTTCTTATGCTGATGAAAAGCTTGGTAGTAAGGAGGGTTATTTTGCCAGAAAAAATTATGTAACCTACAAAGAGCGAATTAGCCGCTGCAAATAAAACTCCACCTGCTGCCACATCCTTGGCTATCTTAGCTTTAACATTATAATTTTTCTCTAGAAGGTCTACCACCTCTTCTACAGCAGTATTGAGCATCTCTGCCACCAAGACTAATGATATAGTGGCAGCTAGGACTGCCAGCTCAATTTTAGTAACACCCATGAAAATCGAAGCAATCATAACAATCAGTGCGATTATAACATGGACCTTCATGTTTTTTTCATATTTTATCGAATGGATAATGCCGTCGATGGCATAGTTAAAGGAGCGAATAAGCCCCTTTACGGACATTCTCTCCTTGTTCATCTCTCTATCCCCATCTCTTGTAAAACCTCCTCTTCAGCCTGTCTCATCTCCAGTTTGTCTTCTTCATCCATATGATCGTAGCCAAGGAGGTGGAAGACCGAGTGGAGAAAGAGGTAGAGGATTTCCCTCTCTAGGCTGTGGCTGTATTCTTTGGCTTGATCTACTGCCTTAGAATAACAAATAACCACATCGCCCATAATCAAATTATCGTAATATTCCATCACGGGAAAGGATAGCACATCTGTAGGCTTATCCTGCTGCCTATAATCCCTATTTAGCTCTTTAATCTCATCTAGGCTAACTAGGGAAAGGGATAGCTCCCAAGGGCCTTGGATGGACTCACGGGCTAGAGCTCTTTCAACAGCCTCTTCTAAAAACCTAGTCAGGTCTTGGTCTATATCTGCATCAGCCCTATCGTCTATATAAATCATTTTGCCTCATACTTTTCATAGGCGTCTATTATCCTCTGGACTAGCTTATGCCTTACTACGTCATCTCTAGTGAGGTTAACAAAGCCTATACCTTCCACATCCTTTAGTACGTTTTGGATTATTTTAAGGCCACTTTTCTGGCCCCTAGGCAAGTCTATCTGGGTTATATCTCCAGTTACTATAGCCTTTGATCCATAGCCAAGTCTGGTTAAAAACATCTTCATCTGTTCGTAGGTAGTGTTTTGAGCTTCGTCCAAAACTATGTAGCAGGAATCTAAGGTCCTTCCTCTCATATATGCCAGAGGGGCTACCTCAATAACTCCCTTTTCTATAAGCCTAAGGTAGTTTTCATAACCTAGAATTTTAAAGAGGGCATCGTAGAGTGGCCTTAAGTATGGGTCAATCTTTTCGCTT
>CAZFXW010000016.1:8469-15795 GCA_964523385.1 uncultured Peptoniphilaceae bacterium
CAACCGCTGGCCTGGTCAAAATTATCCTCGAAACCTCTTTATTCCTAAAGGCAGTCACTGCCTTAGCCATAGCCAAGAAAGTCTTTCCTGTTCCCGCCGGTCCAATCCCAAAAACTATGTCATTTTTATCTATAGCTTGAAGATAGGTCCTTTGGCCTAAGGTCTTAGCCCTAATAGACTCTCCTGTAGAAGTAAGAGCAACTACATCGCCTAGGAGGGCCTGAGACTGAGAGCCTTTGCCCTTTTTTACCAGTGAGATAAAGTACCCAAGGGATTGCTCATCTATACTATCTTCTATGTCTAACTTAGCTTCTAGGTGGGCTAGGACGTCTGCCGCAGCAACAGCCATAGTCTCTTCTCCTCTTATTGAGATACCTCCTGGGACTTGGCTTAGGGCTACATCTAACTCACCTTCAATTAGCCTTGCATTTTTATCTAGTTCCCCAAAGATTTTCTTTATCTTCTTTGGGTCAATTTTGTATTCTAAATCGATATTCAATCACTCCTTACCTCCCAATTATAACACATATTTACAGTCATATAAAAAGCCCTTATTTCTAAGGGCTCAAAACGTTGACAAAATCCTAATATATTGAAATCATGATTTGGAGTCCTCACGAGAATGACATTCCTTGGCGAAGCGATCGTGTGCGTTTAAAGCCCTAACCCCGAATCTTTGATTCGGTGGTAGGTCTTATGAAAAGATTTCCCAGGCCAAGCTAATGGCCTTGGCTAGAAATCGACTGCCACTCGAGGGAGGCTTCAAATCTAGTTTTGTCTACACTCACAAGTCCTTATATATAAGGGATATCTTCTCTCATAGAAAGGGGTTGATCAAAGATTTCACTGTAAACAACCATCTTCTTTAGCTCAGCTTGGTCCCAATGGCCTTGGCTTAGTGGAAGGATTTCGTAAGGGGAAACTTCCTCACCTATAGGCTTATGGCCCTGGAGTTTATAGACATCTTTTTTTACTTGGCCTAATTCCCTCTCCACTGCCATTAACTTTTCCTCTAAGTCCACAATCCTCTTGTCCCGAGAAAGCTGGCTTGTTTGAGCCTGTTTTTTCTTAGGCTGACCCTGAACCATGGCCTCTTTTGCCTGGCTTTCAATTTCACCTACAATATCCTGAAGCTTCTGATAGCCCCAACTGTCTTGGGATTTTTCTGATTCTTTGGCAGAATCCTTTTCATCTAAGAGCTTCCTCTCTTTAACCTTTTCTATCTCTTCTTTCCGGCTAGGTTTTTTTCTACTCTCTTCATTTCTACTCTTAATCAAGCCAAAGACAAAGTTTAAGATAATAAATAAAACTATTATTCTAAACATTCTTGTCCATCTTCTCTGTATCTTCACCTATGCCGGAAATTGCATCTCTCATATCTGTATCTGATTTAATATTTCTTAACTTGTAGTAATCCATCACTCCTAGGTTTCCACTTTTTAAAGCCTCTGCCATGGCTAGGGGTACTTGGGACTCGGCTTCTACTACCTTAGCCCTCATTGCCCTAACTTCTGCAATCATTTCCTGTTCCTTTGCTACAGCCATGGCTCTTCTCTCTTCAGCCTTGGCCTGAGCGATTCTCTTATCCGCTTCTGCCTGAGCAGTTTGAAGATTAGCCCCGATATTCCTTCCTACGTCTACGTCAGCAATATCTATAGACAAGATCTCAAAAGCAGTTCCTGAGTCTAGACCCTTGTTTAAGACGGTCTGGGAAATTAGGTCTGGATTCTCCAGTACTTCTGTGTGATTTTGAGCTGAACCTACGGTAGTAACAATCCCCTCACCAACTCTGGCGATTATTGTTTCTTCACCGGCTCCCCCGATTAATCTTTCAATATTAGCCCTAACTGTAACCTTAGCCTTAGCCAAGAGCTCGATACCGTTCATGGCTACTGCGGAAATCTGTGGCGTTTCTATAACCTTAGGGTTTACCGAAACCTGAACAGCCTCAAGGACATTTCTACCAGCTAAATCAATGGCCGCTGCCCTATCAAATTGAAGTTCGATATTAGCTCTCTGGGCTGCAATCAAAGCGTCTACCACTGCGTTAACATTTCCTCCGGCCAGATAGTGGGCCTCTAGGGTGTTGGCATCTAGGACCAGGCCTGCCTTTGTGGCCTTTATCAAAGGTTTGACTATTAGGGCTGGGTTTACCCTTCTAAGCCTCATACCCATCAGGTCTGTAATCCTTACCTTGACCCCTGAGAAAAAAGCTGTAATCCAAAGGCCTACTGGCACCATGGTAAAGAAAATAAAGATAAATACCAGGATTAATATGGCCAGGACTATGGTTATGATGTTTCCAAATGCAAATAGATTCATTCTTTTCTCCTTACAAATATTTTCCTGCCTACAATTTTAAATACCTCGATTTCTGTGTCAATGGGAATAAACTCTCCCTCGCTGATTACATCATATCTCCTGTCCCCAATCTTAGCAGTTCCTGCAGGCCTAAGAGGTGTTAGGCTAATGCCGTAGAGACCAAGAAGATCTACATCTTTTTCTTCTGTCTCAATAAGAGGTTGTTCGACGATTGATGTATTAAGAATTATCTTATCCACATAGGCTGATCTAGCTCCACTTTTCAGGAGCAGATAGAAAAGACCTCCACCGATAATCATGGCAATAGCAAGAGAGAAAACTCCTGCTACCCAATCCCTTGAAGCGGTTAAAATACCAAATACTAGAAAAAGACCTCCAGCAATTCCCGGTACACCAAATCCAGGGAGTATTACCTCGGCAAAAATTAGAATGCCTCCTAAGACAAAAAGAGCCAAGGACATAACACCTGCACTGCCGCTCAATGTACCTCCTAGAAAATAGAGTCCAAAGCCAGCTAGGCCAAGAATAGCTCCAGGTCCTCTTTTTGAGGAGAAGATTTCCAAGACTAAGCCCACAAAGCCCAAGCTCAAGCAGATTGTGCTGACCAAGGGAGTGGACAATACCCTTGCAAAGTTTGATTTAGCTCCTGTGGCCAAATCCATATCCTGGGCCCCAGCTAAACTGGTTAAAATTAAAATGAAGATTAGTAAAAATGCTAATTTTCTCATAAGCCCTCCTTCCAGTTAATCTTACCCAATTATTTTTATACCATAACATTTTCACTTAGTTTTAAAAATAGGCACAAAAAAAAGTACGGCTAATGCCGTACCAGAACGTTGACAAAGTCCTAAATAATACAAATCTAGGTTTGTCTACACTCTCGTACAACTAACGCCGTACTTTTTAATATTACTCAGTAATTGGTGCATCTGCCGATAGGGCCCATGCTCCTGAACCTTCAACTACAGCTCCGTTACCGTAGCCTGCGTCTACGTTTAGAACTCTGTTGTTAACAATAGTCCAGTTGCTTCTCCACTGTAGTGGAATTGCTGGTACTTCATCGTAAACTGCTTGTTGGAAGTCCCTGTAAGCCTGTGCTAGGAATGCTGGGTCAGCAGCTTCCATGCTGATAATTTTATCAATTGGCTCTTGTAGAGTTTCTGAAGTGTATCTTGACATGTTAAAGTCTGCAGTTGAACCATAAGTTTCTGCTGGGCTTGGGTTTGTTCCAACTCCCCATGCAGCGGTAAACACGTCGATACCTGGATCACTTGCCTGTACCATGTCGTAGAAAGCGTTGAACTCGATTAGTTTACCAGTGGTTAGCTCTGCCTTGATTCCAACTTCTTCCCATGACTGGATGTAGTACTGTGATAATGGCTCTTGGATATCTCCACCTTGCATCATAGCTAGGTTTACGATAAATTCGTCACCATTTGGATCTTCTCTGAAACCATCATCATTAACGTCTAGGTAGCCTGCCTCGTCAAGAAGCTGGTTAGCCTTTTCAACGTCGTAGTAGTAACCTGGAATATCTTCGTTGTAGAACTCAGTGAAGATTGGTAGGATGGTAGACTTAGCTAGGGTATTGTGTCCGTCGTAGAATTTCTTAGCAACTGACTCTTGGTCTAGCGCATAGCCTAGTGCCTTTCTCAGATTAACATCTGCCATCTTAGCGTCAGGGTTAACAACGATTTTTCCTTCTTCTAGGTTACCTAGGTTAAAGCCTAAGTAGCTGTAGTAGAAGTCTCCCTTAGCTACCATTTGGTAACCAGGTACGTTTAGAAGTTCGTTAACTGACTCTGAAGGTACTTCTGATAGCATGTCGTAAGTGTGGGCCTTCATAGCCTCAACTACGTTTGTCTTTGGAAGTACGCTAACGTTAATCTTGTCTAGAGCTGGCTTACCCTTGTAGTAGTGTGGGTTAGCTGAAAACTCAACTGACTCACCTTGAACGATATTAGTAACGTGGTAAGGACCCCATGTTAGAGGCTTGATTCTAATTTCGTCAGATTCTGCAAGGTCAGCGATTGCGATGTCCTTAACATAGTGGTAAGGAATTAGGGTTGGTTGCATACCTGATCCCCAGTGAGTTGCTGGCGTTAGCTCAGTGTACTCTACAACTAGGGTTTGATCGTCTGGAGTAGTTAGACCTGTGATAGTCTCTGCATTTCCAGCGTGATATTCAGTCATACCTACAACTCTTCCGTCTTCTCTCTCGTCGTATCTAACACCTGTGTAGTCTGGTGAACCTACAACGTAGTAGGAGTACTCTAAGTCCTTACTTGTAACTGGTGTACCGTCTGACCATTTTAGGTCTGGGTTTAGTTTCCAAGTAATAGTCTTAGCTGCATCATCATAGGTAATCTCTACCTTGTCCGATGAAATTATTCTAAATGACTGGTCTGAGTCGTATAGGTTTCCACCGTTCATCAGTGAGATTAAAGACCCATCATAGGCATCCTCGTAAAGAACACTTGAAAAGATTCCCATAAATGGTGAATCTTTAACTAGTCCGTACTCAAGGATTCCTCCTTCGATTGGCTCTCCTTCATTTACTATTGGAAGTGAAGCTGCGTCGAAAGTAAGTTCTGTTCCTGCTGGACCTTCGGTCTCAGTAGTAGTGGTAGTTGTTTTACCACACGCTGTTAAAGCTAGAACTAAAACCAAGCTTACAGCAAGTATACGCAAAATTCTTTTCATTAATACTTCTCCCTTTCTCTTATTTATTTTTAACATGCCATAGGCATATAAAAACTAAACCCTTCTCTGTCTGGCGTCAGATGCCCTTCTCAGAGCTTGGCCTACATAGTTGATAGACAGAGTAAACACAAGTACTAAAAGCACTGCCGGCACCCAAATATATAGCCTAGTTGCAATAACCTCTGGGTCAGTTGCATAGCTTATTAGGGTTCCAAGTGAAGGTGTAGTCGGTGGTAGTCCAAAACCTAGGAAGGTTAGTCCTGTTTCGATTCCGATATTGGCCGCCAGTGCCAAGGTAGCGTCGACGATTACGATAGAACCGATATTTGGCAGGATACCTCCAAACATTATCTTCAGCGGATTTGTTCCCATGGTCTTAGAGGCGCTGATATAGTCTTTTCTACCTTCAGACAAAGCCTTAGACCTTACTAGCCTAGCTATACCAGTCCAATAGAAGACCGACATTATCAGGACGAACTTCCACATGGTGTATCTGGGAACTATTACTATCAGTACGATTATTATCAAGTTTATCGGTAAAACCTGTAAAAAGTCTATAAGTCTCATTATTACATAGTCTACCATACCGCCATAGTAGCCAATTATCAGGCCAATGGTTACACCAACTAGGGTGGTTATTAGGGTTACACTGACTCCAATCATAACCGAGTTTCTCGCTCCGATTATCAACTGGCCTAGTATATCCCGGCCTCCCTTGTCGGCACCCAGGATAAATCCTTCTTCCCCTGGCCTAGCATAGGAGTTAAAAATATCAACACGCATAACCGCCTTAGAGTCTAAGACGACGGCCCCGATAAAGACTGCTAAAAGCAAGCCTACTAGTATTATTAAAGATACTAGGGCTATCTTATCATGAAGGACCTCGTTAACGATAACCCTAAAACCCATAGGGGTTTCTGAGTCGTCTTCTATGGTGACAGTCATTTGCTCAGTTTCTAACATAGATATCTACCTCCTAATCTATTCTAATTCTTGGGTCTACTATAGTCATTATTATATCAGACATTAGCGATCCTAGCAGGGTCATTAGACCGTAAATCAGTACCAGGGTGGTAATAACCGAATAATCCCTGGAAGAAATACTGTCAATAAACAACTTACCCATTCCTGGATAGGCAAAAACCGTTTCAATCATTATCGATCCACCTAATAGTCCAGTTATCTGGAAGCCTAGGAAGGCTGCTATGGGCAATAGTGAATTCCTAAAGATATGATGGGTGTATACCTTATTTGTCGGCACACCCTTAGCTCTAGCTGTCCTTACGTAGTCCTGGTTCTGAGCGTCAATAATTTCATTTCTCAAATACTGAACCGTGCCTGTAGTTGCTATTAAAGCAAAAGACAGGGCTGGAAGCAGCATGTGATATAGCCTAGAAAGTATCTTATCAAAACCCTCTCCAGCGGCTATGGACACTGACCCTCCGGTAGGGAACCACTTAAGCCGGTAACCAAATATCAAAAGGGTAACTAGGTACATAACAAAGCCAGGTATAGACAGGGTCAAAAAGTTGTATAAGTTTATTCCCTGGTCTAATAGAGAGCCATTATAACGGCCGGCCAAAATACCCATGGGTATAGCCAGGCCATACATAAGCACTAGGGATAAGAGGGCTAGCCAAAAAGTGTTTTGGGCACGGCCAGCAATTACCCTACTCACTGGCAGCTTCATTGTATAGGACTGACCGAAGTCACCCTTAGAAGCATTTTTTAACCAACGAACATACTGGGTTGGCAGCGGGTCGTTAAGACCGGCCTTTTCTCTCAGCTCCTCTAGTCTAGAAGCCGGTGTGTTTGGATCTATTAGACCCGAAAATGGGTCTCCTGGCATAAAGTTTGCCAGTATAAATACGAAAATACTCAAAATTAATAGTTGAGGTATCATCAACAGTACTCTTCTAAGTACGGTTTTCCACATACTAATAACCTCCTTTAGCTAGTGCAGCACAATGATCTGGTCCAACTTCCACCAGGTTGTATACTCCACCTTCCGGCGTGTAGAAGTTAGGTTTTTCCCTTAGGTACATCTCCTCAACCTCTACCCTATTTCTTCTTACTTCTTCCCTATGGTTAGGGTCAACCTGGGGTATGGCAGCCAATAGTCTCTTGGTATATATATGGCAAGGATTGTTATAGATATTCTGGATATCTCCCGTTTCTACAAACCTACCCCTGTGCATAATATAGATATAATCACACATATGCTTAACTACTCCAAGGTCGTGGGAAATAAAGAGATAGGCCATACCGAAGGCATCCTGAATATCCTGCATATAGTTTAGT
>CAZFXW010000016.1:15805-18400 GCA_964523385.1 uncultured Peptoniphilaceae bacterium
CTTAGGGCTACTGCCCTAGCTACACCAATCCTTTGCCTCTGACCTCCAGAGAACTCGTGGGGGTACTTATAGAGGGAGTCATGGGGCATTCCTACTATATCTAATAACTCTAAAACCCTTTTCCTTCTCTCATCTTCTGTTATTCTTTCAAAGTTGTCTAAGGGCTCAGCGACTACGTCTAGAATCCTCTTCTTTGGATCTAGGGACGAACCAGAGTCTTGGAAAATCATTTGAACCTCTTGGTTAAATCCAATCCTCTTTCTGGTTCCACTATCAGAGACGTCTTCTCCCTTGTAGATAATGGTTCCTTCCGTTGGCTTTTCCAGGCCAATAATAGCCTTGCCAATGGTAGATTTACCAGAACCCGACTCACCAATAAGACCATAGGTTTTGCCTGAGTCTATTTCCATGTTGACTCCGTCAACGGCCTTAACATAGTCTTGGATGGTGTTGAAAAAACCACCCCTAATGGGGTAGTGGACTTTTAAATTATTGATTTCTAAAAAGCTCATTGGGCTACCTCTTCCTCAAAGTGGAATGTCTTATAGCAGCTGCACCTTACAAAGTGGCCAGGATTTACCTCGTGGAGGACTGGGTCCGCTTCGTGGGCTTCAGCCGGTATCCATGGAATCCTAGGTGCAAACCTACAGCCTCTCCTAGGCATGTTCCTTAGGGAAGGCACTATACCTTGGATTACGTGAAGGTCTTCCCCGATGCTATCGTCATGGGGAACTGAATTTAACAAAGACCTAGTGTAGGGGTGGAGGGGATTGTTGAACAGCTCATCTACTGGTGCTAATTCTACAATTTGCCCTGCATACATAACAGCGACTCTGTCCGCTGTCTGGGCCACTACTCCAAGGTCGTGGGTAATCAAAATAATACCTGCGTCGATTTCCTCTCTCAGCTTGGCGATTAAATCCAGAATTTGAGCCTGGATAGTTACGTCTAAGGCTGTTGTCGGTTCGTCGGCAATCAGGATATTTGGATTACAGGATAGGGCAATGGCGATAATAACACGTTGGCGCATCCCTCCAGATAATTGGTGAGGAAACTGCCTGGCAGTTCTCTCTGGATTCTCAATTCCAACCTGGTCTAAGAGTTGAAGAACTCTAGCCTCTCTCTCTGTCTTATTTAAGTCCGTATGGTAAACTAGAGCCTCGTCAATCTGAGCGCCAATCCTGTGAAGGGGATTTAGCGAAGCCAGTGGGTCTTGGAAGATCATCCCAATATCGCCACCTCGAATTTCATTGTACCTTTTTTCATCGAAATCGAGGAGATTTTCACCTTCGTAGATTACTTCACCGCTAACTTTAGTGTAAAGCATGTTGTGTAATCCCATAATAGTAGTGGCAACTGTGGATTTCCCACAGCCTGACTCACCTACTATAGCCAAAATCTCATCAGAATAAAGATCTAAATCTACACCATCGACGGCGTCGTAGTATTCTCCGCCAATACGAAAGCCAGTGTGAAGATCCCTGATTTCCAATAATTTTTTATTCTCCATAAATACTCCATTCTTATATAAACTGAGTTAATATAAAAAAATATTAAACAAGAAATTTACATAACTACCCTTCTAGCCTACCATCGGGATAGGTAAAAGTCAAACATTTAACCACTTCTGTAGGGTCTTAAACGTTGAAATCATGCACTTTTGTAGTTTACTATAGTAAAGACAGGGTCTATATACTCTGCTTTAGACTAGTGCTAGCATTTAATAGTCTAGATAAGAAAAAAAGACGCCAAGAGGCGTCTCAGAACGTTGACAAAGTCCTATATTTTAGGATACTTGATTTGGAGGTTTCACGAGAAGGACATTCCCTGGCCAAGCGGCCGTGAGCGGTCCTTCGAGGGGAACCTCCAAATTATAGTTAGTCTACAATCTCAGCCACCAAGAGGCGTCTTTCTATAATTGGTTTGATTAATTAAAATCTTTTCTTTTTTCTTCTAGCTGCTTCGGATTTTTTCTTCCTTTTTACGCTAGGTTTTTCATAGTGCGCTCTTTTTCTGTATTCTGAAAGCACTCCAGATCTGGCGCAGGATCTTCTGAATCTCTTGAGGGCATTTTCTAAAGATTCATTATCCCCAACTTTAATTTCAGTCATAGTACCCCTCCCCTCATATAGCAACATATCTCTGATATTATAACCGAAAATATTGATGTATGCAAATTATCCCGGTGGCCATTGTAGATTACGTCCGGCTAGAACATGGTAGTGGATATGGTCCACTGTCTGTCCTCCCTGGGACCCGCAGTTATTGACGATTCTATAACCGTCCACAGCAAAACCTTCCCTCTCGGCAACCTGAGAAATCCTATGAAAAATTCTCCCGATTAGGGCTGAGTTCTCTTCATTTACCTGGTTGGCTGAAGGAATATGCTCCTTAGGTATGGCCAAAATGTGAATAGGAGCTTGAGGATTTGTGTCATTGAAAAATATAACTTCATCGTCTTCATAAACTATATCCGTCTCAATATCTCCATTGGCAATCATACAAAAAATACAATCCATACTAACACTCCTTTCAACCAGCCAATTTCCCCTGTAAGGCCTTATCATCGATGGCTTCTATTATAACACTCTTTAT
>CAZFXW010000016.1:18410-21789 GCA_964523385.1 uncultured Peptoniphilaceae bacterium
AGTAGGTGAAGCTACTTCTACCCGACTGTAATTTTCAGAGTAGCCAGAGTAAATACCATCTTCTCCCTCTTCAAAAAGAACCTGAAGGGTTTGGCCTAGGAGTTTTTCTTCAAAATCCCTTTTCAGCCTTTCTCCTAGTTCAATTAGCCTATCAGACCTATCCCTTTTCACATCTCCAGGAATCTGATTCTTCATGGTCGCTGCCTTTGTCCCCTTCCTAATCGAGTATCTAAAGACATGGATTCTAGAAAACCCTGTTTCTTCAACTAGGTCTAGGGTTTCATTAAAGTTTTCTTCAGTCTCACCAGGGAAACCAACTATTATATCCGTTGTTATACCAGCTAGAGGGTAGTAGCTCCTGATAAGCTCAACAGTGTCTCTGTACTCTTCCCTAGTGTAGCGCCTGTTCATGGCCTTGAGAATCTCATCAGATCCTGCTTGAAGGGAAAGGTGAAAGTGGGGACAAAACTCTGGAATCTTATATACCCTTTCCATAAAGTCTTTGTCTATTATCTTTGGCTCTAGTGAAGATAGCCTAAGCCTCTCCAGGCCTGGAACCTGGGCTACAGCTTCGATTAAATCTATTAGGCCTATTTGCCCCAAGTCCAGCCCATAGGAGGCAACGTGGATACCTGTAAGAACTACTTCCTTAAAACCGTTGACCACTAGCCTTTCTACTTCTTTAACAGAATCCTCTAAGTCTCTAGAAGTGACTGGCCCCCTTGCATAGGGAATAATACAGTAAGAACAGTAACGGTCACAACCCTCCTGGACCTTGACATAGCCTCTAGTCTTGTCTTCCCTATAGTCAATGGTAAAGTCTTCAAAGTTCACACCTTCCCTTAGGTCAGTAACTAGATTAAGGTTTTTCTCACCAGCTAATGCCCTTTGGCAAAGGTCTACTATCTGATCCCTGTCTCTGGTTCCTAGAATTATATCCACTCCCTTGAGCTCTTCTACTTCTTCAGTAGAGACTTGGGGGTAGCAGCCAGTTAGGGCGATAATTCCATCTGGGTTTTCCTTTCTAGCCCTAGATAGGAATTGCCTAGACTTTCTGGCAGAAAGATTGGTAACCGTACAAGTGTTAATAATGTAGATATCAGCCTTGCCATCATCAACTAGCTCATAGCCCTGGTCTTCAAAGAGCTTACCCATGGCCTCAGATTCGTATTGGTTTACCTTACAGCCTAATGTTAGCAGTTTAACTTTATTTCCCATCTCCCATATCCCCTAACTCGTATTGTATAATCGCAGCAGCCGCTATGGCTGCTGTTTCAGTTCTCAAGATTCTCTTGCCAAGGCTAAGCCTTAGGGCTCCTTTATCGACTAAGGACTGTCTTTCTTCCGGAGAAAAGCCTCCCTCAGGGCCAATAATATAGGCCAATCTCTTATGGTCTAGCTTACTCAAGCCTTCCCTTAAAGAACTGTCAGCTTCTTCATCAAAAAAAATCAAAACTTCTTCGTCAATTTGTTCAATTTCTATAATATCCTTAACTAAAGGCAAATAGTCCCTCTTAGACTGGGCTGAAGCCGAGTCTGCTATCTTCTGTAGCCTCTCAACCCTGTTGGTAGCCCTCTTGCCATCTAGCCTGACAACAGTCCTTTCGGTCATTATAGGAACTATCTCGATTACCCCTAGCTCAGTAGCCTTTTGGATAATCAAGTCCATATTATCCCCTTTGGCTAGGGCCTGGTAGAGAACTATATCTAGATTAGGCCTTTCAATATCCCTAATCTTATGGCGAATCTCTAGCTTAGAGCTCCTACGCTCAACATCTACTAATATCCCTAGAAAAAGACCATCGCTGGCCAAGACTTCAATCTCATCTCCCTGGCCCATCCTTAGGGAATTTACAATGTGATTGTGGTCTTCCTTGGATAGGTCGAAGCCATCTCCGGCGGGAAAGTCAATAAACATCCTATGCATGAACTAACAGAGTCCTCCAATTTTCAATATTGTATTCCTTAACAAGGTCCCAACCCAGTTTTTCTATCTCTGCCACCACTTGGTCCCTTTTTTCACTTATTATTCCCGAGAAGATTAAAATTCCTCCAGGATTAATCAAATCTTCAATTCCCGGCAAAGCCTCGATAATCAGCTCGGCCAGAAGATTGGCGCAGATAACATGGTATTTCCGGTAAATGCCATCAGTAAGACTGGTCTTTACTAGCGGAAACTCTACCCTATTTATTTCCTGGCAAGCCCTGGCCCTTTCTATAGCGTCAGGGGAAATATCCGTAGCAAGGACATTCTTAGCCCCAAGTTTCAGCGCTGTGATAGAAAGGATACCTGTCCCAGTCCCCATATCTAAAAGAGATTTGCCTGCAAGGTCAATATTTTGCAATGCAAGGAGACAGCCTCTAGTAGTTGGATGAGTCCCCGTTCCAAAGGCGAGGCCTGGATCCATCTCTACCAACACCTGGCCCTCTTCAAGCTCATGGTCAAGCCAGCTAGGCTTGATAACTACATTTCCAATGACTGTTACATCATAGTACTGTTGCCAATTGGTGGCCCAGCTCTCATCAGCCATTTCCTCTTCCTTGATGATTTTAATATACTCATCCCTAGACTCAATCCAATCCTTTAAATCCTCACCTATCCAGGACGTGTAGTCGTCAATATTAAAAAAGACATTTACAGTTACCTTGCCAGTCGATTCCCTAGGATCCACCAACACATCAGGGGTAGATTTTTTTAAATTATTATAAAGGTCTTCATCTAATATACTAAGACCGTCAATAGGGTAACTAAAGAGTTTCCCCGTCATTTGGTCTTCAAAAAAGCTGTCTATTTCAATAGACAGCTCCATCCATTTAATATCCATAATTAATCAAAAAAGCTTTTTACTTTTTCAAAAAAGCCCTTACGCTCCTTTTTACCTTCTTTGTCTCCACTATCAAACTCCCTTAAAAGCTCTTCCTGTTCAGAGCTTAGCTTTGTAGGCGTTTGTATAGCTACCTCTATGTGAATATCACCTTTACCAGTTGAGTTTATCCTCTGGATTCCTTTGCCCTTTAGAGTAAAGACTTCTCCTGATTGGGTACCCTTAGGTATGATAAATTCCTCCATCCCCTCTAGTGTTGGAACTTCAATCTCATCTCCTAGAGCTGCCTGAACAAATCTAATCGGCAACTTGTAATAGACATCTACTCCATCCCTTTGGAAAAACTCATGGGGCTTAACCCTTATATGGATGTATACATCTCCATTTGGGCCACCATTCTCCCCTACATCTCCTTCACCGGAGAGCCTGAGGAAATTGCCCGTGTCTACTCCAGCAGGTATATCTGCATTTAAGGTCCTGTTTCTGTAGACAAATTTCTTACTCTTACAAGTCTGGCAAGGCTTTTCAATCTTTTCCCCTGTCCCCTTACAGCT
>CAZFXW010000017.1:0-21483 GCA_964523385.1 uncultured Peptoniphilaceae bacterium
TATTATTTAGGTCTTCAATTAAGTGGAGGGATAAGCTCTCAAGGTCGATAATAGTATCAGTAATGGCTCCAGTATAGACGAGATTCCTTCCTGTTAGTTCTTCTTCAAACTTAGGCCAGAGGATTCCTGGTGTATCTAGAAGATTAATAGAGTTCTTTGCTCTTATCCACTGGGTTTTTCTTGTAACTCCAGGCACATTCCCAACCTTAGCTCCCCTTCTCTCAGATAGGGTGTTTATTAGAGTAGACTTTCCAACATTAGGAACTCCCACAATCATAGCCTTAATAGTTTTATCTATTATTCCCCTTTTTTCGTCCCTCTCAAATTTAGCCTCTAAGAGCTCTTCCATAGTCTTTCTTAACGACCCTAGGCCTTTGTTTTCTAGGGAATTTGCTAGAAGAACCCCATAGCCTTTCGATCTAAAATATTGGGCCCACTTCTGGTTTTCTTCCTCGTCAGCTAAATCGCTCTTATTTATAATAATAAGCCTAGGATGATCACCTATTATCTCATCTATTATTGGATTTCTACTACTTCTGGGGATTCTAGCATCGATAATCTCCACCACAATATCTACTAGTTTTATATCCCTATTTAAATTATCCCGAGTCACCTTCATATGGCCAGGATACCAATTAATATTCATATTCCCTCCAATAAAAAAGAGGCCCTAGGCCTCCTTTTAGTAATCCGTTTTTTCTCTAACTCTTGCAGATCTACCTTGTCTTTCTCTTAGGTAGTGAAGCTTAGATCTTCTTACTCTACCTCTTCTAGTAACTTCTAGTTTTTCAATTCTAGGTGAGTTAATAGGAAAAGTTCTTTCAACTCCAACGCCGTATGAAAGTCTCCTAACGGTAAAGGTAGTACCTACTCCCGATCCTGACTTCTTAATTACAGTTCCATCAAAAATCTGGGTTCTATCTCTAGTACCTTCTGTAATCCTATAGTGAACCTTAACGCTGTCCCCAATATTAAAGGCTAGCGGATCTTCTCTATACTCAGCTTTTTCAATTTGTCTAATAATCTCCATTGTAAAATCCCTCCTATCTTTCCAATGTTCATGTCCTTCAGACAGTGGAACACCCGTTTTACATACCATGGAATTATACCATTAAAAACTTATTCCTGCAAGGTCTAATTTACTATCTTTTGATAGTCTTCAAAGTAGGCTTTTGTTGAAAATATAAATCCTGACTCCTTCTCAAAACAAAGCTCATTACCATCTAAATCCGATAAATGTAGGTCTAAAATATCAGCGAAGAGGGCTAAGGGCGCATAATCCCAAGGACCCCCACTGGCATTTATGTAGGCCCCGAAAGATCCAGTTATCACCTTGGCACCATCTAAACCCGCTGAACCGATAGATCTAACGTTAAAGGACGCGTCCACGATATCAAGGAAATAATTCTTCTTGCTCATCCTTCTGATATCTAAGGAACTAGTCGATTCGCCTAAACCTTGGTTATCAGGTTGCTTTATCACATTTAGATTTTCAAAGGCTCCAATAGATTTTCCAGCCCAGTAGAGAATTCCCTTAACGATATCGTAAATATATGATAAAACTGGCACTCCCTCCCTAAATAGGGCTATCATAGTACAATAATTTTCCCCTTGCTTAACAAAGTTACTGGTCCCGTCTATTGGGTCAATATACCAAAGGTACTTGCTAGGTTCATCCAAAGTACCCTTATAGCTCTCTTCGCCAATTATACTATCCTTTGGATAATGTTCTTGTATTTTATCTCTTAAAAACTTTTCTATGGCTATGTCCATATCGGTGACAAGATTTCTCCTATCACCCTTAGCCTTTACTGAATATTTACTTTCATTTAAAGCCATTCTCTTAACATCTGTAAGCCAGGACTTAACCTGAATGTCTGTGTATCTTAAATCTCTAATTTTATCTCACGCCTTAACATACTACCGACAACTGCTCCTGGAAGACTCATAGTCACCCTCTGTTGGGCATGGGGAGCTTCACTTATCTCCTCTCCATCTTCATCATACATTTTCCCAATTTCAAACTCAAAATGCTTCTTACTTGGGCTAAAGACCTCAACCTTATCCCCTTGACTAAATTTATTTCTCTGCTCAACTAAAGCTAAGTCTCCATCCATCTCTAGTACCTTGCCTATAAAGTCGTACCCTCTAATATAGGATGCGGTTTGGTAAATCTGCGAGTCCTCATCTGGCACTTCTATGGAAAATCCACTGGTAAAGTCACGATGTGATGCTTTTCTTATCTCGGCTAAAAGCTCTTGGGCAAGGTCCTGATTATAGTCTCCTGCATAAAAAGCATCTAGTGCCATCCTATAAGCCCGAACTACAGTTGCCACATAGTACTCACTTTTTACCCTACCCTCAATCTTTAAGCTATCTATACCGCTTTTTGCTATCTCGTCTATATATTGGATTAGGCAGAGGTCCTTTGAATTTAAAATATGAGTTCCACTCTCGTCTTCAACTACTGGAAAATATTCTCCTGGTCTTTTTTCCTCTACAAGGGAGTATTTCCACCTACAGGCATGGGCGCAATCTCCCCTATTTGCGTCCCTATCTACCATATAATTAGACAACAAACACCTTCCAGAGTAGGCAATACACATAGCTCCATGACCAAACATCTCTAGCTCCATATCCTCAGGTATCTTAGACCTAATATCCCTAATTTCTTCAAAGGACAACTCTCTAGCAAGGACTATTCTTCTAACACCGTAATCGTACCAAAAGTTAATTGTCTCTGAGTTTGTCACCGAAGCTTGAGTTGAAATATGAATTTCTAAATCTGTGGCCCTTTTCACCAAGCTGGCTATTCCCATATCGGCTATAATTACAGCATCTACTCCCAAGGCCTCTAAGTTCTTAGCATACTCTTCAACTCCGGCCAAATCCTCCTGGTGGGCGATAATATTCATTGTTACATGAACTTTCTTACCCCTATCATGAGCATACTCTATCCCCTCAGCCAGTTCCTCTTGGGAAAAATTTCTAGATGCAGTTCTAAGGCCAAAGTGTTCTCCAGCCAAGTAAACCGCATCTGCCCCATAATCTATAGCCGTCTTTAGTTTGGCCAAATCTCCAGCGGGAGCAAGTAATTCAATTTTTTTCAATAAATCACACCTTCCTTGAAATCCCAATCCCATCTCCTAGGTCTAAAATACTAGTATCAAGTCTTTTATCAGTCTTTAGAAATTCTAGATATTTTCTCATAGCCCTGGTCATAGTTCTGTCTCTTCTTGGGACCAATGAGTCGTCGTAAACAAATCCACCTAAAAATAAATTATCAGAAAAAACTAACCCTCCAGATTCTAGCTTTGGAAAGGCTAGGTCAAAGAACGCTCTATAGTGACTCTTGCCACCATCAATAAAAATAAGGTCATAGGTTTGGTCAATATTATCTAGAACTTCTCTAGCATCACCATAATGAATGTGAATTCGTCCATCAAGATTTCTTTCTGCCAGGTTACTTTTTGCAATTTCTAACCACTTTTCTGACCTATCAATAGTGTCAATTTCACCGTCAAAAGCCTTAGACATAGCTATAGAAGAGTAGCCAATAGCTGTTCCTATCTCTAGAATTCTTTTAGGCTTGTGGATTTTTATCAATAAAAGAAGGAGTTCTAAAGACTCCCTCTCAATAATTGGTACATTTTCAATTCTAGCCAAGGTTTCTAGTGCCTTTAAATCCTCGTCTCTAAAGTCATAGAGTTCACTCAAATATTGGCTAGCACTGGTAAAGTCAAAATTCATTATTCTACAGCTTCTCCAATAATCTTTATAATATCTTCGTAGATTACAAAGAATTTTGCTTCAGCCATCATAAATTCAGCTATCTCTGGATTAATTGTCAAAGCCTGGGAGAGGGCTACTAGCTTTTCCTTATCCTCTTCGCTAGCCTTGCCTTCCATTTCCTTTACTTGATGTTGAAGAACTTTGTCTCTAAAGTCTTCAATCCTTTCCTTATAACTTTCATTGGCCATAACCTTATCCTTTAGCTTCTTATATTCAACAAACTCTTCTGAGTTTTTTAATGCTTGGGCCAATTCCCTAGCCTTATCATATGGATTCATATTCCCTCCTAAACCTCAATAATAACAGGTAAAATCATTGGATTTCTGTTGATTTCCCTAGCTAAAAACTTCCTTAAATCATCCCTAATGGCAGATTTAATAGCCGACCATCCATGGACTTGCTTACTTCTACAGTCATTTATAGCTTTCTCAACCAATGCCTTGCACTGGTTCATCAAGTCTTCAGATTCTTTAACGTAAACAAAGCCCCTAGATACTATATCTACTTCATCTAAGAGTTTCCTCTCATTTTTGTCATAGGCTACAACAACTACTAGAAGCCCATCCTCAGATAGGTGTTTTCTATCCCTAAGGACGATATTACCAACATCTCCTACTCCGTAACCATCAACTAAAACCTTACCTGCTTGAACTTGTCCAGCAACTGCAGCTCCCTGACCGTCAAACTCCACAACATCACCATTAGCACAGACAATTACATTCTCTGGAGCCATTCCCATCTCTTCAGCTAGTTTAGCGTGGAACCTTAAATGTCTGCTCTCGCCATGAACAGGCATAAAGTATTGGGGCCTGGCAAGAGCATGAATTAACTTTAACTCTTCCTGACAGGCGTGACCTGAAACATGAACATCAGCTAGTGCTGAATAGATTACATTTACTCCCATCTCTGTTAGGTTATTTAAAACTGCTCCGACAGTTTTTTCATTTCCAGGTATAGGCGATGCTGATATTAACACCGTGTCGGTCTTATCAAGTTTAACTTGCCTATGCTCTCCCTTAGCCATCCTTGTCAGGGCTGACATAGGTTCTCCCTGTGACCCAGTAGTTAGTATAGTGATTTTATCTGGTGGGTGATCTCCAATATCATTTAAATTAATGATTGTTCCTCTATGGGCCTTTAAATACCCTAGCTCTAGGGCTATTTCTACGTTATTTATCATAGATCTACCAGAAATCGCAACCCTTCTCCCAAAATGCTCAGAGGCGTTGATAACCTGCTGCACACGATGAAGATTGGATGCAAATGTTGCAACAACCATCCTAGATGGTGCTCTGGAGAAGACATCTTTAAAGGTTTCTCCAACAGTTTTTTCGCTAAGGGTAGTCCCTTCCCTTTCTACGTTAGTAGAGTCTGACATCAATACTAGAACACCTTCATCCCCAAGTTCAGATATCCTTGGAAGGTCTGTCTTTACTCCATCGATTGGAGTGTGGTCAATTTTAAAGTCCCCAGTGAAAAACACATTGCCTTCAGGAGTCTTCACGTTGATAGCACATGCGTCAGGTATTGAGTGGGACACATTTACAAACTCAACTTCAAAAACTCCCACCTTTATCTTTTCGCCTGCTTTAATTTCCTTTAAGTGTTTATTTGAAAGCCTATGCTCTTTAAACTTATTCTTTAGTAATCCTAGAGTTAACCTAGTCCCATAAACATCCATAGGCATTTCCTTTAAAGCATAGGGTACTGCTCCATAATGGTCCTCGTGACCATGGCTCAAAAATAGTCCCCTAACCTTATTTGCGTTTTCCTTAAGATAAGTAATATCTGGTATAACAACGTCTATCCCAAGCATGTCTTCATTTGGGAAAGTTAGCCCCAAGTCCATGATGATAATATCATTGCCATACTCAAGGACATAGCAGTTCTTACCAATCTCGTTTAAACCACCTAAGGCTATTATCTTAAGCTTATCATTTCTTTTTTTTCTTCTATTTCTATTGGCTCGTTGATTTCTATCTCCTCTACGGCCTTGATTTCTTTCATTATTTCTAGACATTTTACTCCTTATTCTTTGCAATCCTTGCAAATTCCATAAAACATTAAATCGTGATTTTTAATTTTAAATTCGTAATTTCCTTCAATTTTTCTTTCTGCATCGATTAGAAGGTCTCCTTTAATCTCAGTTACATCTCCACATATTGTGCACAACAAGTGATGGTGGTTGTGACCTTCTAACCCATCCACCAGTTCATAGAGGGTTACTCCATCTTCAAAACTAAGTTTTTGTACAATTCCTAAATCATCAAAAAGCAGTAGTGTCCTATATACGGTAGCTATACCAATATCCTGGCCATCTTGGACCAGATATCTATGTATCTCCTCCGGCGATAGGTGTTTATCTACATTATCCTTTAGCCCTTTAAAGACTATCTTTCTTTGGCTTGTCAATTTGTGACCCGAGTCTCTAAAGATTTCCTTAAATAAAGCTAGGTCCATTATTCCTCTTCGATAAATTCCTCATAGGCTTCGACCACGTCGTCAAACTCATCCTTATCGTCGATGGTAGTAAAGGTAAACTCACCACCAGAATACTCTTCAAGCCTCATGAGATATATCTCCTCATCTATTTCGTTGAAAAGAGCAGCGTACTCTTCATCGTTTACACCAAAAGTGCAAACTAGCTCAAATTCAACTTCCTCTCCTCTATCATCAGTCAATATAATCTTATCCATTTGCTCTCCCGTCCAGATACGATTGTAATATATAGCTAGCAGCTATCTTATCAACATGGTCCTTCCTATTTTCCCTTCTAACCTTAGTCTCAATCAACACCCTCTCGGCGCTAACGGTGCTAAGCCTCTCATCTTGGTAGACTATAGGGATACCAGACCTATCTGCCAACCTATTGGCAAAATTCATAACCCTTTGGGCTGATTTCCCACTAGTTCCATCCATATTCAAGGGTAGGCCACATACTATAAGGCCTGCTTCTTTTTCAGCAAAAATTTTACTCAACTTGTCCAGATCACTTTCTAGGTCTCCTCTTCTATGAGTAAAAAGACCTTGGGCAAAAAGTCCAAAGGGATCGCTTATTGCCACCCCTACGGTCTTACTACCAACATCAAGTCCAATAATTCTCTTCATCAAACCACCTTAATATAAAAACCCGGACAATAATGAGCACAGTATCCGCAGAGCATACAATTCTCAGTTACAACAGCCCTGCCATCAATTAGCTCCATTCCTTTATTTTGACACATACTCACACAGTTAGCGCATCCATCGCAATACTGGTCCACTAATAATTTTCTACTTTTAGTTTTTAAGCTAGTGTGTTCGGAAGGATAAGCCCTATCCTCAACCAAGGCAATGTTTACGTCTATTTCTTCTTCTGATTGAAGTCCGATGGCCATAGGTACATTTAAACCCCTAACAAAAGAAATAGCTTCCTCAATTTGGCCTATTAAATGACCTCCACCTAAGATCTTCATTGCATAAACCCCTTTGCCCCTAGCTAATGCCTTATCTATCTCAGCAACCATTTCCTCTAAATTACCATCGGTTAGACCTAGTCCCTTATAATTAACCAAGGGATGGAGGATATCCAGCTCTGGAAAGGCATTAAAGGCCCTTGCTCCCTCAACTCTGTGGGTTGATATGCCAAGGGCTTTAATCTTGCCCTTTTCCTTTTGTTCCAAGAAATACTCTAAAGCCTCATAGTGGCCTCTTATCGTGTGCTTGCTCTCCTGTTCGTGAAGGAGAAAAACATCTATATAATCGGTATCAAGCTCTATTAAAGCTTCATGTAGAGCCTCTTGGGCTGTTTCCCTAGAGTAAGCATAGGTCTTTGTTGAAACAACCATATTTTCCCTGCCTATCCGCGCTAGGGCTGGCCGTATATAGTGGTAGTTCTCATACAGTTGGGCAGTGTCGATAAAATTAATGCCTTTAGAATAGGCGTATTCTATTAAGCTAGCCCCTTCTTCAATGCTGAGATTGCCTTGAAAAGGAGTCATGGTTAGAGAGCCAAAGCAAAGCTCCGATACCCTTACCCCTTTAGCCAGCTTTTTATATTTCATTCCTAGACTCTATCCTTTAGGTAATAGTCTAATAGTTCTTCTAGTAACTCATCTCTGTCGATTTGTCTAATCAAACCTCTAGCATTTTCATGGCTAGTTATATAGGTTGGATCCCCAGACAAGATATAGCCAATAATCTGATTCTTAGGGTCGTATCCCTTCTTTTCTAGGGCAGTATATACCGACCTAATTATTTCAGAAATTGAAAAATCCTTGTCATTAGGAGGCTCAAATCTCATAGTTTCATGTAGATTGCTCATATTATTCCTTTCTGTATCTTAATTAGCTTACCAAGCCTTTAACGAGGCCTATAGCATCTTCAACTTTTGACACATCTCTAGCTCCTGCGGTGGCAAAATCTGGCCTACCTCCACCATTACCACCCGCAGCCTGGGCTACTTCTCTAACGATATTTCCTGCATTATACCCCTTAGCTACCAAATCCTTTGATACTGTAGCTAGGAAAGTTGCCTTATCGTCATGTACACTTGCAAGAACTACAATTCCAGTTCCTAATTTATCCCTGTACTGATCGCCTAAGCTCCTAAGAGTGTCCATGTCCACATCATCAAAGATATGTGTTAGCAACTTAAAACCGTCCATATCCGTAGCTGTCTCTAATAAATCCTCTGCTGAGCTAGATTGGAGGCTAGTCCTAACCCTCTCTATTTCTCTGTCCTTTTCCCTTAACTCTTCCATAACTGCAGAACTTCTAATGACTAAATCTTGGGGCTGGGTCCTTAGATTTGCTGCTGCTTGGTTTCTCATTTCCTCAAGTTGATTTAAATACCTGTATATTTCTGGCCCTGTTATTGCTTCGATTCTTCTAACGCCTGCGGAAACACCTGCTTCAGACATAATCTTAAACATCTGTATCTCAGCTGTATTGTGAACGTGAATTCCTCCACAAAGCTCAATAGACTCGTCTCCCATGGCAACAACCCTTACTACATCCTGATACTTATCTTCAAATAAGCCTACAGCTCCAGCTGCATTTGCGTCTTTTAGGGTCATCTCATTAACACTTACATCTAGACTTCTGTCAATTAAGTCATTTACTATAGCTTCTACTCTAACTAGCTCTTCCCTAGTTAAACCTTGGAAATGATTAAAGTCAAACCTAAGTCTCTTCTCATCAACTAATGAACCAGCTTGCTGGACATGGTCTCCTAAAACTTCAATTAGAGCCTTGTGTAAGAGGTGAGTGGCCGAGTGATTTTTAGTGATGGCTCTTCTTCTCTTTAAATCAACTTCTAAATCCACTGGCTCTTCTAATTTTAAGTCCCCTTCCTCAACCTCAACAGTATGAAGGTAAACTCCCTTAGGATCTTTCTGAGTATCTAAAACTTTTGCTTTACCAGTTTCCGTATATATATATCCTGTATCTCCAACCTGGCCTCCTGCTTCTGCGTAAAAAGGAGACATATCGGTAACGATGATTCCCTTTGATCCTTGACCAAGAGTTTCTGAAGTCTGACCATCTTTGAAAAGCTCTAAGACTACGCCTTTATCCGATCCTTTAGTGTAACCAGTAAAGTCAGTTTCTCCAGCCTTGGTTTCAGGTCTAGACTTTGAGTCAGCAAAGCCCCCAGCGTCCGAACCTCTTGAAGCCCTAGATCTCTGTCTTTGATCTTCCATAAGCGCCTTATAAGCCTCTATATCCACGCCCATCTGGTTTTCCTCCCCTATCTCGATGGTTAGGTCGATTGGAAAACCGTAAGTATCGTACAATCTAAAGGCCTGATCACCTGCTATAGTGTCTCCACCTTCCTCTACTATTTTTTCTATTAAACCTTCAAGCATATGAAGACCTTCTTGAATAGTCTTATTAAATTGGTCTTCCTCAACTTGGATAATTTTAAAAATTCTTTCCTTGTCCCTTGCTGGTCCAGGATAAGGCACTTGATAGGCATCCATAACACCCTGGGCAATTTTATTTAGAAAATTTCCTTCAATTCCTAAAAGTTTCCCGTGTCTGATAGCCCTTCTCATCAGCCTTCTAAGGACATAACCTCTGCCTTCATTTGAAGGTATTACTCCGTCATAAACTAAAAAAGTAACAGCCTTCATGTGGTCAGCGATAACTCTAATAGATGTATCAACTTCCTCAGACTCCTTGTATACCTTTCCTGACAATTCTGTTATCTTTGCGATAATATCCTTCATCAGTTTGATTTCAAAGATATTATCTGCTCCTTCAAGAACTAGTGCCAGTCTTTCTAGACCCATTCCAGTATCAATATTTGGATGGGCTAAGGGATGATAAACTCCCTCTTCATCTTTATTAAATTGGGTGAAAACTAAGTTCCACACCTCTAAATACCTATCACATTCACAGCCTGGTTTACAATCTGGATCCTCACAACCATGGGCTAATCCTCTATCATAGTGAATTTCTGTACAAGGACCACATGGACCAACCTCTAATTCCCAAAAGTTGTCTTCCTTGCCTAGTCTTACTATCTTAGACTCTGGTATATTCATCTGATCCTTCCAGATATCATAAGACTCATCGTCTTCTTCATAGACTGAGACCCAAAGCTTATCTGCGTCAATCTCCATGTTTTCTGTTAAAAACTCCCATGCCCATTTGATAGCTTCAACTTTAAAATAATCTCCAAAGGAAAAGTTACCCAACATCTCAAAGAAGGTCCCGTGTCTGTCAGTCTTTCCGACCTCTTCTATGTCAGCCGTTCTAATGCACCTTTGGCTAGATGCAGCTCTGTTTCCTGGCATCTTCTTGTCACCAGTAAAATAATCCTTTAACGGAGCCATGCCAGCATTTACCAAAAGCAAGCTTGGGTCATCTTGGGGTATCATAGAGAAGCTTTCTAGTCTTTGATGGCCCCTCTCCTCAAAAAAGTCTAAAAATTCATCTCTCATCTGATCATAACTAATATCTCTCATTCGTCCTCCACTTAACTCGCAATAAACTCATCTATTTTTTCTTTTACTATCGGTCCAATGTGCTTAATAAGAACATTTAAAGCTCCCATAATTGGGACCGAGAAAATCATACCTACAAAGCCTGCTACGCCTCCACCAACAATTAGGGCTAAGAGCACAATCAAAGGATGAAGCCCCGTAGAATCACCTAGGATTTTTGGCCCTAGAACGTTGTTTTCCAGCCACTGAATGATAATAAAAAACAACACTACTATTAGAGCCTTCACCGGGCTTTGAATTAATGCTAAAATTACTGCTGGCGTCAGAGCTATAAAGGGTCCTATATAAGGTATTATATCGGACACCATAGTCAATAAACCTATGATAATCGCATACTCTATACCTAAAATTGCCAACATTACACCCGTTAAAAGGCCTACAAAAGCAGCCATAGTTAGCCTTCCCCTGATAAACATTGAAAGGACCTGATCTATATCTCTTAAAACAGTCAGAACTGGGAACCACTTCCTCTTTACGATAAAATCTGTCGCCTTATTTGTAAACATCTCCTTGTCTAAGAGGAGGTGAAAAGCTATAACAGGTGCTAATATTACACTAATTAAAGTTTCAAGATAGATAGGAACAGAATAGGTTATCTCAGTAATCTTCTGCAAGGCAGACTTTTGAAAACCGTCTATAAAGCTACTTATCTCTTGATTTAAGCCAAGAAGCAAATCCTTAAGTATAGAAACCCCTTCTACATTAGCCACCGCTAAATCATTAAACATCCTCTCAGTCCTTGTAATAATCGAAGGTAGGGATGTAAGCAACTGCTTAAACTGTTCAAAAATCATAGGAAAAATTGCTCCTATAAGGACAGCGATAATTCCTAGGAGCAAAATATATACAGCTAAAATTGCTACCGGCCTAGCTAAGCCTCTCTTTTCAATCATCTCAACTAGAGGACTAATAATGTAGGAAATCACTATTGCCGCTATAATAGAGCTAATTAACCTTGGTATAATAGGGTACCTTTTAAACACTATAAATAAGAGGACTAAAATCCCTATAAGTGCTATTACCTTGAGAACCCTCTGCCTTGTAATCGGTATTCTATTGTCTTGATCTACGTATTTATTTCCAATATTTATTAAATAATAAATTACAGTAAGTAACAGTATTACTGAAAGAGCAACAATGGTTCTATCGGCCATTAAGTCTCTCATAGATATCACCTTTCCTTATCTTCTACTCAGAGTATTATACCATTAAAAAGCCCTTTTTCCAATGAATTCAGTAGGATATAAAAAAAGCAGACTCAGAGAGTCTGCTCCTATATCCACATCTTTTCTTGTTAATATTACCATAGTATAATCAAAAAATAGTCACGAGGCCAACCATTAATATTAAGACCTCCAGTATGTGAAGGTGGGTTAGCTGTCGAGTCCTTCTGACGTCCCTTCCAAGAGGGCTTGCCATCCAGATTTGAACGTCCGCCATCCCTTATAAATATGCGTCGGTTTAATATTGTGATGGTCGTCCCCTGTGACTGTCTTTATTATACAACAAGCTAGTCTCATATTCAAGTTAATACAAGAAAATCTCAGTTTAAGTCTCTATATTTAGCACTTTAAAAGGATAGCCCCACCCCCATACTATGAGTATACCAAAGCTATATTCTAACTCTCTTTTCACTGCTTTAATGTAATTCAAGGTCTCTAAATAGTAAAAAATATCCACTATAATGAATATTTGGATATGCTTTCTGAATTTTTCCCTATCATATATAATATATATGGAAAAGAGGAGGAGAGTAGTTGAACATACACTTTTATAACAATCCCTATGACCAGTCCTTAGCAGTCAAAGAAATACTTATAAAAAAATTTAGTGACCGTGGCTATACCATGGATAGATCAGAAGAACCTGACTATAATATATGTATCGGAGGAGATGGTAATTTCCTTAGGGCTGTTCGAGATTCGGGCTTTTCTAAAGCTCCCTTTATAGGAGTAAACACAGGCACCCTTGGTTTTTACCAGGAAATCCTTAAAGAAGAGTTAGATGACTTTGTTGATAGACTAGTCGCCAAGGATTATAGCATATCAAAGCTCAACCTTGTCTCGGCTAGCTATCAAATCCAAGGCCAAGACCATATACTATTTGCTTTAAATGACTTTGTCGTCAAAGACCTTAAAGAGAGGGTCCTCCACCTTGACGTCTACTTAGATGGCTTCCACCTTCAAAGATTTGCAGGAGATGGATTGATAATCTCAACACCAACTGGATCAACTGCCTACAATTTTTCAGTAGGTGGAGCTATACTTTACCAGGAGTTACTAGGATTTCAACTTTCACCCCTTGCCCCTATCTCATCAAAGGCCTACAGGTCCCTGGGGAATCCTATGGTTATGCCCCAAGATGCAATTCTAGATATTGTACCCCAGGGCGAAGTTAAACTTATCCAAGATGGCCTAGTCTTAGACTTGGGCCTATGTGACAAGCTATCCTTTACAATCGGTGGTAAATATATTAATAAACTAGTCTTTGATCCTATGTGGTATTGGGAGTCAATAAAAGACAAATTCCTATAAACAAAAAAGAGAGCCTAGGCTCTCTTTTTTTTATTCTACATTCTCTTCTATTGGTCTTGTGTCGATAAGGTCATAGGCCTTTTGAAGCATAGAAGCAGCAATCGGAGCTGCTGTCTGTCCTCCTAAGGTTCCATCTTCTTCTAAGATTACTGCCACAGCAAATTGTGGGTCTTCTAAAGGACCAAAACCTATATACCAAGCATGAGATAAGCCTGAGCCTGTCTCGGCAGTTCCAGTCTTCCCTCCAGACAAAAAGCCATAGGTTTGTGCAGTTGAGTAATTATCTACTACTGCCGCAAGATAGCCTTGCATAGTCTGGGCAATCTCTTCCGAAGTCGCCTTTGATATTGCATCTCCTGGCGTATTAGTGAAGGTCGGACCTTCCTTACCTACAACCTGAGATACTAGGTATGGCCTAACCATTTCTCCATCATTGGCGATAGCCGAAATAGACATAGCCATCTCTAGTGGAGTTACTAGTGTGGTACCCTGACCATATGAGGCTGCTGCCAAGGCCGAGTCACCCATTCCAACTTGAAAAGGATCTATTGATACTTCAACTGGAGTATCAAAGGGAATTTCCTTGCCAAACATAAACCTATTGAAGACATCTTCTAAGGGCGCCGGCCCTAACTGAAGGGCCTTATCTACAAAGTAGGTATTTGATGATTGAACTAATGCCCACTTCATATTGATTTCCCCTGGGGCTCGGTTTTCGAAGTTATTAATCCTATAGCCATCTACCTCTATATACCCTTGATCCATATACATCTCATCTAAATCTGACTCCATTATTGCTACCCCTGTAAGAACTTTGATAACCGAGCCAGGTGTATATAATCCCTGGGTCGATCTATTTAACAAAGGTGAATCCTCGTCTGATATCAAGTACTCCCAATTCTCTGAAATCCCGTTAGGATCAAAGTAAGGAGCAGAGAACATGGAATAGACCTCCCCTGTCTGAGGGTTCATCACAATAATCGAGCCCTTATGCCCTTCCATCAAATCCTTAGCGGCGTACTGAAGCTCTAGGTCTAAGGTAGTAATTAAGTCATTACCCCTTGTATCCTCAACTAGTATTTTCTTTAATTCATCGAGAGGAGTAGCTGCAGAAATATTAAGCAGGTCATTGTTATAAGATGACTCTAAGGCAGTCTTGCCGTATTCTGATGAACTATAGCCAACAACATGGGCAAACAAAGACCCATGAGGATAATATCTTACCTTCATACCCATCTCATCTTCATAACTTTCCGCTATAATATTTCCTTTTCTATCGTAAATTGTCCCCCTATCGATTTTACTCTCATCTACCATTCCCCGGTTATTGTAGGGGTGTTTAACTAATTCCTCTGCTTCTACTACCTGGAAATAAGCCAGAAATAGGATTAGTCCCATATATGAAAGGACTATGGCAAAGAGAACTATCTTAGTTCTACCTATTTGATCATTCATATTTTCCCTCCATATCTTCAGAAGTATACTGGAGGATTCCTAGCATTATAAAACTAGATAGGATTGAAGAACCTCCATAAGTCACAAAGGGTATAGTTATCCCTGTCAGAGGAATAAGCTTTGTCACTCCACCAACTATAATCAGCGCCTGAAAGGCAAAGGTGATGGAAATTCCTAGGGCTACTAGCTTAAAAAAGCTGTTATCCTGATAAAAGGCAATTTTAAAGCCTCTATAAACCAAAATTAGGAAGAGCATCATCAGTCCAATACCTGCAAAAATACCCATTTCCTCGCAAATAGCTGAGAAAATAAAGTCGGTAAAGGCCAATGGTATATTTTCTGGTTGGCCTAGGCCTAAACCCTTACCAAAGAATCCACCGCTAGCGATACCAAATAAGGACTGGGTAATCTGATAGCCTGTATTATCTATATCAGACCAAGGGTCTAACCAGATAGAAACCCTAACTCTTACGTGATTAAAAAGGAAGTAGGCAACCACAGCCCCTGCTATTGCTATAAGCAGATTAGCTATTACCATTTTCTTGTCTTCTTCATATATAAATTGTATAGACAATAACAATGCGTACATCAGTAAAGCCGGTCCCATATCCGCTTGTAGGAAGAGGAATCCAATAAAGATGTATACTACAAACATCAGGCTATACTTGCCCAGTTTTTTACCAAAATAAGTTTTTTCAGCGATTTTTTCATAGTTATAATAGTGATAGGCAATCAAGAACACCAAGAGTATTTTAATAAATTCTACCGGCTGAATAGTGATTCCACCAGGTAAAATAATCCAGTTCTGAGCACCTCCGATAACCGAACCAAAGATTTGAGTTGCTATAAACATAAACATTATCAGCCCAAAATAAACTCGACCAAACCTCTCCCATCCCTTGACCTTCTTCAAAATAAAATAGGTAATAAAATAGGCGGAAATGCCTACCAAAACCCACATACCTTGCTTGATAGCCAAGGCAGGCTCTAGCCTATAGATCATAACCGAACCTATATTAAAGAGCATGAGGGCGATTAGGAGTATATATTGATCTCCACTTGAAATTTTAGATAATAACAAACTAGCTCCATAGGAAGCCACAATTAGAACTGCTGAGAAAAAAAGCCTGTTTAAATAAGGCACCTCAGGGTGTATCCACAGGACCACCAATAAAGCTAGGACCTGGAATATCAGTATACTATTCCGAAAGCCACTAATTACAGTCTTACTACCTCGAGCTTTAGGAAAAAATCTATTTTTAATCATTGAAACCACCATCGACAAACAGGAACTCTACCTGACCAATATCGATTATATCCTTGTCCTTTAGCTCAATTGCATCTTTTATTTCCTGGCCATTTAAGAAGGTTCCATTTGCTGAACCAAGGTCCTCTAAAAAGTAAATCCCTTCATCCCTAATTATTTGGGCGTGTTCCTTAGAAATAAAACGATCCTTAAGGACAATATCATTAGAATCGTCCCTACCTATGGTCACTGAGTCCGACAGGTAGTACTGCTCCATAACTTTAAAAGTAAGCTGTTCCTTTCTATTTATTAGTTTTAGGTAGGTGTCTGATTCCTTACCAGACATCTCTGCACCACTGATATCTAAATATATCATTCTTATAATGTTATATATAAAGTAAAATATTATAAAAACATATATGTATTTAAAGACTGTGGAAAGCAGTTCATAGAGCTGGAAGCCACCAAAGACTTCAACAGTAAATATATTTTCTAAAGTCCTAAAAACAAAATTCATAATACACCTCTTTCTTAACAACTAAATTATACCAGAAAACCGACTTTTTGGGGAAAAAAGGGCAAATAAAGAACTTCAACTCTAAGAAGCTAGTATGATATAATGGTCTCCGGAGGTGCTTTATGAAGAAATATAAATTATTTGAAATTCTTGGTCCAACAATGATTGGCCCCTCTAGCTCCCACACAGCTGGAGCTTGTAGGCTAGGACTAATGGCCAGAAAAGTTTTTAATAAAAAATTTGAAAGGGTAGATTTCTACTTGCACGGCTCCTTTCAAACTACCTACCAAGGCCACGGTTCGGATAGAGCCTTTGTCGGTGGAGTAATGGGCTTTGAGCCAGATGATGAAAGGCTGTCTCAATCTTTAGACATTGCCAAAGAAGAAGGCTTAGAAGTCAACTTTAAAATGATTAATCTAGAATTCGTTCATCCAAATACAGTTAAAATCGTCCTTTTTGAAAACAAAGACGACGAAGAAGGCTTTTCAGTTACCGGGTCATCTATAGGTGGGGGTAAGATAAAAATTTTCGACATTAATGGCATAACGGTAGACTTCACTGGTGCAAAGCCAACTATAGTAGGTAACTACCATGATAGATTCGGAATGATTAGGGATATCTGTATTATCCTAACTAATCACGATATTTCTATTGCCAATTTACGCGTCTCTAGAGAAGAAGAAATCGCTGACTTTGTAATGGAGCTAGATCATGACTTTAACCCAGAAGTTGTCAAAGGTATTCAAGATATCGACAATATAATAAATGTCATCGGCATTGAAGCATTTTAGGAGGCCTCATGTATAATAACGCAGATAAATTAATAAAAACCTGTATAGACCATGATATAAAGATTTCCGAAGCCACCCTTCTATCTGTAATTGAAGACGAAGGATTAGCTGAGGAAGACATCCTTAGGGAACTGGAAGATGCCTATGACGTAATGGTTTCAGCAGCAACTGAAGGATTAGAAAGAAAAGTTGTCTCAATGTCAGGCATGACCGGAGGCAATGGAAAGAAACTAGCTGATTACAATAAAGAAGGCATATCTATGACTAGTCCGGTGATGGTGAAAGCTATGGCTATGGCCATGTCTACCCTTGAAGTAAACGCATCTATGGGTAAAATCGTAGCAGCACCAACAGCAGGAGCTGCCGGAATACTACCAGCAGCCCTGATTACAGCCCAAGAAAAATTAGGGTTTTCCAACAAGGAAATGGTCTACCCAATGCTGACAGCAGCAGCAATCGGAGGCATCTCAGCTATGAACGCAACCATCTCTGGTGCAGAAGGTGGATGTCAGGCAGAAACTGGTACTGGTGCATCTATGGCAGCGGCAGCTGTTACAGAGATGATGGGCGGAACTGTCAATCAGGTTTTTCATGCAGCTTCCATTGCAATGATTAACCTACTAGGCCTAGTTTGTGATCCAATTGGTGGACTAGTTGAGTTCCCCTGTGCCCTAAGAAATGCATCGGGAGTTTCTATTGCACTAACTTCAGCTGACCTAGCTATGGCAGGCGTTGAATCAATAATACCTTTTGATGAAGTGGTAGATGTAATGTTTAGCGTAGGTAACACTCTACCAGAGTCCCTAAGGGAAACTGCCTTAGGTGGATTAGCAGCAGCTCCATCAGCAGCCAACTACTGTGGCTCTTGCGACGGCGGATGTACTGGTTAAATTTGAATTTCTACAGTTTTGTAGTATAATAAACACATGGGTATATCCCAAAGACATAAGATAAATTATTAGGAGGAATATTATGCACCCAATGATGCAAAGGAATATTGACACAGGCTACTGTACTGAGATGCAGGCTGAGTATATTCAAAAAGCACTAGACAACAAAGAATCACTAATTGTATCTGGACACAAGTCAGCTGGAATCAGAGTTTTTATGGCTCTAATCATGGCATTGGCTAAGGGACAGTACACAACAGTTCAAGTAAACGGCGAAGATTCATTCGATGAAGACGCAGAGTACTACTTAATCCCAGAGCAACCAGGAGACTTCGAAGCACTGGTTACAAAAGGATACGAAAAAGCTTCAATCGTTACTGTAAAAGAGAACGACCTACCATACTCAATCAGAAAGATTATGAACCAATACTACAGAGCAACTGAAGATGGTTCAAAGGTTGTTACTATGCTAGAGTGTACAAAAACTGAAGATTCACCAGACGGAATCCCATTCCTTGATAGCATGATGAGACATGTTTACAATGACAAGGGAAGAGTTCAAATCGAAGAAATCAAAAGGGATATTCCTGTAGAAGGTTAAAACATAGGGGCCATAAGGCCCCTTTTCTCTTTGTCTCTTTACTTATCTAATCAGCTGTGAAATTGCCCTAAACTCATCAGTTCCTGATACCGAACAAAGGTCAAAGAGAATACTCTCAGTGGCCCGGACCACAGCTCCTAAAGACTTTAACTCTTCTAAAGCAAAATCGACATTGGCCGACTTTCTACTGCTTACTCCATCGCCTGCAATATATACATCATATCCATCATTCAGCAAATCTCTGGCTGTCAAAAGAACACAAATATGTGCTTCAATACCAGTTATAACAATTGACTTCTTCTTATAGGACTTAATTATATCTACAAAATCCTCCTCTATCATGCATGAAAAAGACTTCTTGTCGTAAACTTCTTTTTCCCCTCTCTTATCCAAAAGCTCCTGGTTAAATGCTCCCAAACCCTTTTCATACTGGGTAGTATAAATCGTATCTATACCCATAATCTCAGCCCCGTCAGCTAAAATTCCAGCATTTTTATGGACCTCTTCTTCCCTATTCATTACAGCAGATAACCTATCCTGGATATCGATAAATAGAAATAGGGTGTCCTCTCTCACTAATTTATTTCTCATACTTCCTCCTTACAAATCAGGAGCTACCTGACTCCTGATAGCCCTAGCCCTTAGTCTAGCCTCTTCATAAGACTGGCCTATGGCATAGATATAAAATTTAATCTTTGGCTCAGTTCCCGAAGGCCTAAGGGCAAACCAAGACCCAGCCTCTAAGAAAAACTTCAGCACATTAGACTTAGGTAAGCCAGTTTCATCAACCATATAATCGATTTTTCCTTCAACCCTAAGGCCAGCCACCTCTTTCGGTGGATTTTCCCTAAAGCCATCCATTATAGATTGAATTTTTTCCCGACCTTCAATACCCTGCAAACTAATAGCTAGGTTTTCATCTAAATAGTAACCATACTTCCTAAAAATTTCCTCTTGAACATCTAAGAGAGTCATATTTTTCTTCTTGTAATAGGCTGCCATCTCCGCTAGAACCATAGAAGCTACAATTGCGTCCTTATCCCTAACCGAGTCTCCAACTAAAAATCCAATAGACTCCTCATAGCCATAGATAAAGGTCCCTTCCCCTGTCTTCTCCATCTCGTTAGCCACTTGAGAGAGGTTTTTAAAGCCGGTTAGACCTTCATAAACTTGGATCCCGTAGTCCTTAGCTATAACCTTGCCCAAGTCTCCAGTTACAATTGACGTAACCATTACTCCATCTTTAGGTAGCTTTCCTTCTCTTTCTAAGCCGCTAAATATATAGTAGGCCAGTAGATAGCCTACTTCATTTCCATTTAAAAATACATAGTCCTGGCCCGACCAAGCCTTAACTGCTACCCGGTCTGCATCAGGATCAGTGGCTATCAGTATATCTGCCCCAACTCTTAATCCTAGCTCTCTAGCTAGCCTAAAGGCCTTAGGGTCTTCCGGATTTGGATAACCTACAGTAGTAAAATCTGGATCAGGTTCTAACTCCTCCTCTACCAGATAAACTTTTTTAAATCCTCTCATCCTCAAAAGCTCCCTAACTGGGAGATTTCCCGTTCCATTTAAAGGTGAGTAGACAATTTTAACGTTTTCGTCGATATCTTGGCTTACCGAATATTCCAATGCATCCTTCAAATAAGATTCCATTATATCCTCGCCGATATAGTGGATTTTTCCACTGGCTAAGGCTTCATCAAAGTCAAGGGATTTTATCGACTTGTAATCTCCAGCTTCTTTCATTTTAGATTCAATAGCTAGACCAATGTCATCTAGAATCTGAGAGCCTTCTTCCCAATAAGCCTTATATCCATTGTATTCCTTGGGGTTATGGCTGGCTGTTATCATAACACCAGCCTGGGCCTTTAGATACCTAACCCCATAGGAAAGGATGGGAGTTGAGATAATATCTGGAAATATATGGACCTTTATGCCATTGGCTGCAAAAACTTCAGCCACAATTCTAGCAAAATCTGCCGACTTGTGCCTAACGTCATGGCCTATCACTACCCCTCGGTCTCTAGCCTCCTGACCCAAGTCTACAATAAGCTCTGCAAAGGCTTGAGTAGCCAAGCCCACCGTATACCTGTTCATCCGGCTAGTCCCAGCTCCAACAATCCCCCTTAGGCCTGCGGTCCCAAAGGAAATATAAGACCCAAAGCGATCCCTTATCTCTTTATCATCTAGGCCCTCTAATTCATCTATAGTTTCAAAGTCAAAAAAAGCCGGATCCAACCAGCTCTTGTATCTATTTAAATAATCCATGGCAACCTCCTGGCCTATATATACCCAAAATAGAGGATAAAAAAAGACTTAGGATTGCCCTAAGCCCTATCACCGTTACCCAATTATCAAGAACCTAATTCTTATCAATCAGATATCCTGAACCTATTTTTGTGTGGTTATCCTTTGGCACAACCCCATACTAACACCAATAAGGATGAATACGAAACAATTAAGCTAAAAGCTCAACTTTTAGGAATGTCGATGTCTAGATTTATAGCTGAAAAAGCAAAAAACAGTTATATTGAAGGGTATGCTAAAGCGAAAATAGAAAAAAAAGAAGAAAAGAGATTAAAACAAATAGAAGGACAGATGAAGGTATTCTAAATATTTATATGGGGGAATGAAAAAATATCAAGATAAATGGAATAAATAGAAT
>CAZFXW010000018.1:0-7502 GCA_964523385.1 uncultured Peptoniphilaceae bacterium
GCTGCAATTGTCGATGACAATTCGCTAGCCAGTGGTCTAAGTGGAGTTGTAGTAGAGTCGAATACCTCCGTACCCTGTACATGTGGTCCTGCTGGGTGGGCATTGGTGTGGAGGGATAATAGGAAGTCAAAGCCTTCTGCCATCTCTCCCCTTTCCCTAACCGAGAACCAGTTGGTGGACCAAAGTCCATTGGCCTCACAATGGGCCCTTTCTGCATCTATGTCGTTTCTAACGGTTTCAACATAGAAACCATAGCTTTCAAGTTCTTTCTTTAGCATAAATCCAAACTTGTACATCTCGTTACCTTCCCAGTAATCACTAACCGCTCCTTGATTGTACCTCCAACCATGGCCCTGATCCAGCAATATCCTAATTGGATGACCTGGGCTTGGCTTTCTAATAGGTAAGTCGTGGATTACTCCTTTGGTATTATCAACCCAAGTGATAATTGGATCTACATCTAAATCTGATTTCGCCGCCTCATAGCCTAGCTCATTTTTAATCTGATTGATGACAACTTCGGATATTGAGTTAGGTCCTCCAAAGACATAGGCCTTGTCAATATTCTTACCCTGTAAGAAGGTCTTTGCGTAACCATCTAATGTCCTACCTCCAGTTAAAAGAACTGGAGCATCTTGCTTACCTGCTAATACTCCACCTGTCAATGCGTCTGGAAAATTTTCACCATCGGCAAAGGTCACAGTAGAAGTGTTTGAGTAGTAGCTGTTGGCAATGGCAGTAGAAGTCGCGTATCTATTAGCTCCAAAGACCCTGCTAGTCTTAACACCAGCTTTTTCTAGTTGGTCCTTGACCCTGTCACCTACAGTAGCTGGTCCTCCAACTATAAGAGCCTTGTTTACACCTTGACTCTTGATATAGTCCCTAATACTGTCGATATTTCCATCTATGTAAAGGATTGGAGCCATAGTCTTGCCTGAGTAGGCTGCAGCTGTTAGTGCGTCTGCAAAAGATCTGTCGCTTACGACGATAATCTTATCTACATCTCTAATCCCCGCCAGTTTTCTAGCAGTATTGACAGCTGTATCCATGCTGTTCTTGCCACTTATTCTGTCTACCTTAATGCCTAGGGCCTTTAAATCAGACTCTGTCTTAGGTGAAACTGCTCCTGTACCACCGATAAGGTAAGCACTCTTAGCACCAAGCCTTTGAATCTCAGCCTTAACGTTAACATCAAGGCCACTTCCAGCGAAAAGAATAGGACCGTCTACCGCCCTAGCTAGGGAAATGGCTGCAATAGCGTCGTTGTGGCTTACTCCATTGGTGATTACTACCGAACCAGCCCTTGAGAAGGTCTCCTTGCTCACCTGGATGCCAGTCTCTGTTCTTTTGGCACCGCTTAGCCTCTTAATCTGAGTTAATCCGATTAGGCTTACTGAAGATAACTGAATTGGTCTATCCTCTACAACTTGAATAGTCTTAGTTACTGACTTTCCTCCTGCCGAGATGGTAGCTTCATAACTACCGTCGATAAGGTCGATAAAGCTCTCATCAGCAGCTACTGTTAGTCCATCATAGTAAAGCTCAGCCTCTAGGTTCACTGGACCATCTAAGGTCAGCACTGGAGTCATAATATTATAATTTTCATCTATAAAGACGATATTCCCAAAACTGTTAGCAATTTGACCCGGTTTCATAGTTAGGTCAAAATCCTTTTCTATTACATAGGGAGCTCCGCCAGGTAGGATTTCCTCAAGGCTTTCAATAACTTCAAAGCTTCCATCTATTGGGTAAAGCTCTCCACCTAAGTCTAGGCTTTCTAATTGCCAGCTTCCCAATGCCTCTGCATTAAATTCAAAAGTATATCTCTCTGCATCTTCATCGTAATCTAGGGCCACCTTTTCTTCACCGGTTGGTCCACTTAAGACTAGATAGGCTTGACCCTGATAGTCTTGGGTCTTTAAAATAGTTCCTCTTTGAGCCAAATCTGGAGTGACTGTTTCAAAGGCCAGTCTGGCTTGAAAACTCTCACTTGCTTCTGCTCCGCCCACAAGTGGCGTAAGCAAGAATAAGGCACAAAGAAAAACAGAAAGTATTTTTCTCACTCTATTGTTCATATATTCTCCTCCCAAGGGTTATTATACAACAGCTAATGAGGAATATCCCCTTTATATAGTTAATTAAGAACATAAAAAAAGAAAAGATTACAAAATTGTAACCTTTTCTAAAATAGATATCTATTTTACTTTATCATAGTAGGATTTTTCAACTACCTTGGCTAAGAGCTTCAAATCCTTATCCTGGCCTAAGGCCTTTAACTTAGATTTGTAAGCCAAATAATCTCCCAGGCTGTCGTAAATAAAGGTAGCTGTTGGAACGGCAATAATCATACCAACTAGCCCAAGAGTTGCCAGCCCTAGGGTAACACCTAGCATTACCCATATACCCGGCAAACCTAGCCTTTCTCCCATAAGCCTAGGATAGATTAAATTTCCTTCGATTTGCAGAAAGATAACAATGACTAAGGCAAAGATTAAAGAAAAACTTAAACCTTCTCCTGAAACCAAAATAGCCCCTACTCCAATTCCTATAAAACCGCCGAAATAAGGGATTAAAGAGGTTAATCCTAAAAACATGGCTATGGTCCCAGCCAAGGGTACCTTCATTATTAACATGGCTACAAAAGACATACCACCGAATACAAAAGCTTCGACAATTTGTCCCAGGATAAAGGCATCAAAATAATGGGTAAACCTCTTTCCGCTGAAATAAATCAAATCAGCCTTCTCCTTAGGAAACATCGTATACAAGAACCTATTTACCTGGTCAACCAACTGGTCCTTGTAAAAAAGAAGGTAGACAGAGAAGATAAAGGCTAGGAAAAGAGTAGCCACTCCCGAAATCGTAGAAGATAGAACATTTAATGAGCCTACTAGGAAATTCTTTGAAATATTCTTAATATCTCCCTGGACCTCCCTAGACCACTTTACCAGCTCACCTTCTACCTGCTTGTAGATAGCTATATTATCTCCCTTATTCATATGATTTTCAGCCCAAGTGAAAAATTCCTGGATAAAGACTGGCAAATCATCTGCCAACCTAACCCCCACCTTAGCAAGTTCGGGTATGATGTTTACTATAATAAACACCATAGACCCTAGGCTAATAACCAAGGCAAGGACAAAGGCTAAAAACCTGATTAGATTAGATTTAGACTTAGGCTTAAGTCTAGTAAGAAGCCTCTCAATCCTAGACATAAGTACGTTGATTCCCAGAGCCATACCCCCTCCTAACAAGAAGGGAGCTGTTATCTTTATTATATAACTTACTACAGCCCTAAAATCTGTAAATTTAAAGAGGAGAAAAGCCAGGACAATTAAGGCTGCCCCTGTGAAAAAAATCCTCCTAGTATTTTCCTTATTCATACTTACTCCAATCCAAGGTTAGGGTAGACCCTAAGTGATAGTGGATCAGTTTTACCGGCCATAAAGTCATAGTAGCCAGCGCAACCAATCATTGCTGCATTATCTGTACAAAATATTAGGGGTGGATAATAAAGCTGGCCACCGATTTGGTCAATTTTTTCCTGGAGGCCAGACCTAAGATGGGAGTTGGCCGCTACCCCACCTGAAAGAATCAGTTTTTTATAGTCTCTCTCCTCCATTAAATCCATAGTTTTCTTCGTAAGAACTTCTAAAAGTGCTTCTTGGAAAGAAGCAGCAACGTCAGCCACATTTATCTCCTGATTTTTCTGGCCCATGTTATTAACATAATTTAAGACAGCTGTCTTTAGACCACTAAAGGAAAAATCATAGGAGCCTTCTTCCAGCCAGGCCCTAGGAAAGTCTATGGCCTGGGGATCTCCTTCATAGGCTAGCTTATCTATTACTGGCCCTCCTGGGTAGTCAAGACCTAGGGTCCTGGCAACCTTGTCATAGGATTCGCCTGCAGCGTCGTCAATTGTCTCTCCTACAATCTCAAAATCATAATAGGACTTAACGTCTAAGAGATAGGTGTGGCCTCCTGAAACAATCAGGCCTATAAAGGGTGGCTCTAAATCTTCAAAGGCTATGTAGTTGGCAAAGATATGTCCCTTCATATGGTTAACTCCGTTTAAGGGAATATCCAAGCTCATAGCCAAGGCCTTAGCCGCCGACACTCCGACGATTAAAGCTCCGATAAGGCCTGGTCCATTGGTCACAGCCACATGGTCCATCTCCCAAAGACTTAAACCAGACTCTTCTACAGCCAAATCTATTACTTGATTAATACTCTCTAAGTGAAGCCTAGAAGCTACCTCTGGCACCACCCCTCCAAAAATCCTATGGGTTTCTATTTGAGAAGATATTATATTCGAAAGAACCTCTCTTCCATTTTTTAATACTGCCACTGAGGTTTCATCACAGGACGTCTCAATAGCCAGGGTGTAAATATCCTTCATAGTACCTCCAATTCTAAAACCATCACGTAGGCATCTTCACCTTTGTCTTCATAGTAGCTTTCCCTAATGGCACCAACCTCAAAGCCATAGGCTCTATAAAGATTGATAGCCGCTTCATTGCTAACCCTAACTTCCAAGCCAATAATCGCAGCCTGGTGTATCTTAGCTTGCTCAATCAAATCTTCCATTAAAAGTTTTCCATAGCCCTTAGACCTATGTTCAGGGGCTATAGCTAGGCTAACAAGATGAACCTCATCAAGGACAATCCAGACTCCATAGTAACCAAGGATTTCTCCATCATCCACCAATAACCTATACTTAGCATGAGGATTTTCAGTAAGTTCCTTCGCCAAAGTCTCTATAGACCAAGGCTTGGGAAAACTAGCCTTTTCAATTTCATATACCCTATCTAGGTCCTCAAGGGCCATATCCTTAAAACCAATCATTCTACAATCCTCTTTAAGTCCCTTTCGGCTTGAGACAGTCTCACATAGTTAGGAACCAGCTGGTAAAGGTCATCCCTATGACCTTCCTTGTAGAGTTTCTCTCCTAAAAAGGCAATATTTCTACCAGGGTTTACCCTATAGGACCTAAGATAAGCCCCTGCCGGTAATTTTGGTATATCTTCATCATTATAAAAACCGCAGACAGTCAAATCCTCTCCTTTAATATCTAGGGAAATGTCCTCGGCAAAGTCCATAGAGTCGGGGATAAGCTCTACGAGATTTTGGCCCTCTTTCCTATAAAGAGCGTAGTAGTATCTGCCTCCCCTAGCATCTGATAGGGCTAGGACATGGCCATCTCCAGTATGGGCATACCCAATTGCCTTTAGTGTGGACAAGCCTACAACCGGCTTATCCAGAACCTGGCCAAAGGTCTTCGCAAAGGTCATGCCAATCCTAAGGCCAGTAAAGGATCCTGGTCCCGTTCCAATAGCAAAAAGATCTATATCCTCCAACCTATAGCCTAGGCCGTCTAAAAGCTCTTGAATCATTGGAGCTAGGGACTCACTGTGAGTCTTCTCCTGATTTAAATTAAAATCTCCCACCACTTCACCAGCCTCTAATAAGGCTATTGAAGACACAAAGGTAGAAGTGTCTATGCCTAGCACTTTCATTCGGTAGCAACCTCCAGTCTTTTGGCTAATTCAGGGGAAATCCTGATTTCTCTAGTGTTTTCCCCAGTAGTTAATATCACAATTTCCTCCACATCCCTAGGCAAAAAAACCCCTGCCCTTTCAGGCCACTCGATAAAGCTAGTAGATCCTCTAGGGTAAAAGTAATCCTCATACTCAAAACTCTCAACTTCCAACTCATCCTCAAACCTATAAAGGTCTAGATGGTTGATCACTTTCTTATCACCATATATATTCACAATTGAAAAAGTCGGAGAAGTAACCACATCAGAAATTCCAAGAGCCTTTGAAATCTTCTGAACCAAGGTGGTCTTCCCCGCACCTAAATCTCCAGTCAAAGTATAAACCTCACCAGGCTTTAAAACCTTAGCTAGTTTGCTAGCAAAGTCTTCCAAAGCCTCTAGGTTATCTATCTCAATAATCATAAAAAATCTCCTCTTTCTTGATAAATTATACCAAGAAGAGGAGATTTCTTCAATTACATCTTAATTAGATTTCCAATTCTCTTATACAGTAAGAATGTTACTATACCAGTAGCTAGCCCCTTTACTAGGTTAAATGGAAACACGGAAAAAGCTATTAGGGTTTTAAAGTCTTTAACAAGTGGATTAGTTTCTTGCACCATCTCTGCAAAACCGTTTAAGTCAATTCCCATAGCCTTGCCGTACATAGGGAAGATAACAAAATAATTGCTTAGTGAAGCTAGGATTGCCATTGCCATAATCCCCACTCCTATAGCTAGGATAGCTCCCTTTAGAGTTTTTTTCCTATGGTAGATTAAACCTGCAGTCACCACAAAAGCTGAGGAAACGATTAAGTTTGATAACTCTCCAACAAAAACCGTACTTGAACTCTGTGTTAAAAGCTTAAGTAATAATTTTATACAAACAACTACAAAACCTGCCACAGGTCCAATAGCAAAGGATGCGATTAGGGCTGGAGCCTCTGCTATATCAACATCCATAAATCCTGGTGCAAAGGGTAGGGGGAACCTAAAAAACATAAGTATAGCTGCAATTGCTCCCAATATACCGATTGCCGTCAATCTCTGTACATTTACTCTTTCTACTCTCATCGTATCTTTCATTCTTCCTCCTTTTTGGGCACAAAAAAAGGCCCACTTCGGGGCTTTAGATCTTCTTGCATCCAGACTTTAACTGTCGGTTTTGGAATCTCACCAAATCAGCTCTAACCTTTAGAGTTCGCGGACTTTACCGCCGGTGAGGATTTACACCTCGCCCTGAAGATATTTGAATTATAACCTATAGAAAATATTAAATCAAGGAAAAACTTGACAAATTTAGCTAAGTCTGTACCAGCCAGGTTCACTTTATCCGAAAGCTTTTTTTAGGGACCAAAGAACAAGACCAATAAAAAATCACCCTCTCCTTCCCAAGCTTATAAAAATGGCTGAAAGCTTATAAAAAGGTTTTTTCATCCCTACAAAACCCTATTTTAAGCCATTTCTTGAAGTTGTTTCAATTTCATACTATAATGGTAAACGTGTAAAGGAGGATAAATGGAAGAGCTAATTCAAAAAATAATAAATATTGACGATAAGACCAAGACCCTGGTTAGCCAGAGTCGTGAAAGGGAAGCTAGCCTTAGGGATGATTTAAACCAGTCCCTAGACCAGTTAGAGTCCTCTAGCCTAACCCAAGCCAGAGAAAAGGCCTTGAGCTCCTACGAAAAAACCTACAGTGATTTGATGGACCAGGTGAACAAGATTCGCCAGGAAAATCATCAAAGGCTTGCTGAAAAGGGAGCAGCGATGGCAGTGGTGTTATACACTTTATTGAATTTAGTTTCGGATTACATGTTCGTTTACATTTTACTTTATTTTCCTTCTTGTCTAATATGATTATAACAAGTTGCGACATCAGCTTATCACACTTCATTTACGATATTCGAAATACCGCCGCAACACAAGCAACACTTCCCAAAACCAACTGAACTGAGATAAAAAGA
>CAZFXW010000018.1:7512-14871 GCA_964523385.1 uncultured Peptoniphilaceae bacterium
TTGCTGATATAGACGAAAGGTATCAGAGACTTAAAGGTGAAATTCTCAAAGAAGCCTTGGAAATTCTAAATTTGGAGCAAGCATAATGGGTGCAGCTAAGTACTCAGGATTAAATGCAAAAATAAGCGGTATCTACAAACGCTATTCTAGCGACGACTTAGATTATGCCCTAGAGGCAGCTAGCTACAGAGAACTAACCGCCTACTACCAAGACTTCCTATCCCTTAGCCCAAGGGGTGATAAAAGCGACTTGGCCTTTAGCCAAGATGTGAAAGAAGTTTTTTATAATGAAATAAAGAGCCTAGAGCCCTTTGTTCACAGAAGTTCTAAAGAATTTTATGAAAATCTTATTAAAAAATACACTATCGAAGATATTAAAAGAATGCTTCGAGCTATCATCCACAGCCAAACTACCGGCCAACTGGTAGAGGATTTTTATACTGGCTCATCTTTTGGAAACACCATCGAAGGGGATAATCTCCCAAATTTCTTAAAAGAATTAGAAAAAGCTGGCTATGGAAGAAACCTAAGCCAATATTCAGGCCAGAACCCATCTAGTGTATTTTTCTACCTAGAGATGACCTTAGATAGGAATTACTATTCAGCACTCTTAGAGTCAGCCCAAGACTTATCTAAAGTTGACCGAGAGATTGCAATAAGCCTAATCGGTACTGAAATAGACCTGCTCAATCTAACCTATATACTCAGGGGCCTGGAAACTTACAATATGTATCCAGCAGAAATCGCTACTTTTTTAATTGAAGGTGGAAATAAATACTCTTATCATAAGCTGTTAGACCTGCTTCAACTTTCCCTATCCCAATTTAAGGAATTTTTAGAAAACTCCGCTTATAAAGAGCTTTTTGATAGAAACATAGAATACTCACTTTTAAATCAGGAGATAAATTCCTACTTGTTCAGGGAAGGGCGTAGAGCTTTTAGGAACTCCGGCTTTACCATTGGCAAGCTAATTGGATTTTGGTATTTGCTAAACTTTAAATCTAAAAATATATCCACATTAATTGAAGGAAAGAGATTGGGCTTTAGCCCAGATTTAATAAAAACTTATTTAATAGAATAGAAAGGGGGATTTAATGGCAGTTGAGAAAATGACCATGGTCAGCTTAGTCGGAAGAATTGACGACCTAGACCAGATTATGCAAGACGTCCTGGGCTCAGAATCAGTAGATATTGTCGATGCAATGACCCAGCTAGGTGAAATCAACACGGTTTATGACCTGGGAGTCGACGACTTAGACATGATAATGGAACTTAATAACCTAGGACCCTTTAGACCTGAGAGAACTAGAAGAAATATTTCCTCTAGGGCAAAGGAACTGATGGATTACTATGAAATAAAAGAAATCAGCCAAAACAGCCTGGGTAAGGAAATAAAAACCCTAGATGAGCTTAATAGGCTTTACAAGGGCATGTCTCAGAGGATAAATTTAAAAAAAGAGGTGGAAGAGCGCCTAGATCAAATCCAGAGCTTTCAAGAGGGCCTGGCCAACTACGATAGGACAGCCATAGACTTTAACAAACTCAAGGATTTAGAGTATTTTTCCACCAGATTTGGGAGGTTAGACAAGACCTCTGAAAAAAGACTTAGGGCTAACTTCGAGAATATTTTAGGCCTATTCTTCCACACTGGCTCCTATCAGGGTGAAGAATACTATATGGTAATCTACCCTAACGAAGTAGGAGAAGAAATCGACAGAATTCTAAAGTCTTCTAATTGGGTGGATGCAGCCTTTATGGATGATATCGTAGGCAATCTAAGGGAAAGCATCGCCAGCCTAAAAGAAGAAGAGCAAAAGCTAAGGGAAAAACTGGCCCTCTTAAACGAGGAAAGAGAAAATGACCTTAAATACGCCCTTGATGAAATTGAACAGACCCTAGCTTCTTCTATGTTCCACGCTAAAACCGAAGAACTCAAAAGGAAGATGGCCAGATCTGAAAACTACTTTATCTTCTTTGGTTGGATTGGCCAGTCAGACTTGACTAATCTAAAAAAGACCCTAGAGGTCTATCCAGGACTTTCTATAACTACCAAAGAAGGGGAAGAGGATGGAATCAGTCCACCGACCAAGCTTAGAAACTCAGGCTTTTTCAAGCCCTTTGAGGCCCTTGTTAGGCTCTATGGAACTCCTAACTACAGGGAAACTGACCCAACGAAATTCCTAGGCCTAACCTATATGATCCTCTTTGGAGCAATGTTTGGAGATGTGGGCCAGGGATTAGTATTTGCCCTGATAGGCCTTTGGGTTTCCAGGACTAAGAATCAGGACATTGGAGGAATCCTTACAAGACTGGGCATCTCCTCTACCCTGTTCGGCTTTGTCTATGGCTCGGTTTTTGGCAGCGAAATCCTACCAGCTCTTTGGATTAGACCCTTTGACAGTATAAACACCGTCCTATTGACAGCCGTTGGTTTTGGAGTAATTCTCCTAGGCTCATCCTATGTGATTAGCTTTATCAATGCTATCAAAAATAGGGACATTAGAAATGGAATCTTTGGGAAAAATGGTCTGGCAGGATTTCTAGTCTTCTTGACCATGCTATTCCTGATTATCGACCTGGCAACTGGCCTAGAAATTATACCTAAGCCAATAACCATAAGCCTTATGATTTTGGCAATTTTGCTTATCATCTTCCAGACTCCAGTAATGGCAGCCCTGGAAAAAAGAGAAGCAGACTATGGCCATGGAAAGGGACTTTACTATGTTGAGGGTAGCTTTTCCATAATCGAACTACTAATCTCTACCCTAGCCGGCATCGTATCCTTTATTAGAGTTGGAGCCTTTGCCATCAACCACACCGGCCTCTACCTGGCCTTTGTTACCATGGGCCAAATGACCGGCTCTAAGGCAGGTAACATCGTCCTTCTAATCCTTGGAAATATCTTGATTATGGGACTAGAGGGCCTGATAGTGGTTATTCAAGGCTTGAGATTAGAATACTATGAACTATTTAGCAGATACTACCGTGGAGACGGAGTAGAATTTAAACCATCCACAATTGAACTTACACAAAGAGATATCTAGGAGGAATCATGCAAAGAATATTAATCATCGCAGCAGTATTAGCATCACTGGTAGTTTTTTCAACAATTGGAGCAGGTATTCACCTGATTAGAAACAAAGAGAAGGCTGGAAGAACTGGCCTGGTAAAGGTCCTGAGGACAAACCTGGCAGTCTTTGTGCCGACAGTCCTAGCCGCCCTAATCGTCCTTGCCCCAGGAATCGTAAGTGCAGCCTCAGGTGCTGGGGAAGTCAATGGCCTAGGTCTAATGGCAGCAGCCCTATCTACAGGCCTGGCAGCAATCGGAACCGGCTATGCAGTTGGAGTTGTAGGCTCATCAGCCCTAGGAGCAGTTAGCGAAGACCCATCTATTCTTGGCCAGACCCTGATTTTCGTAGGTCTAGCAGAGGGAATCGCCATTTACGGACTGATTATCTCTATTATGATCCTAGGTCAACTTTAATGAGAAGCCTAGCTATCAGTAGAGATAGACCTCTCCTAACGAGCCTTAGAATGGTTGGTATCCAAGGGATATATTGTAAAGATGAGAGGGAGCTAGAAAGGGAATTCGCCAAGGCCTCAAAGGACCAGGCCTACGGCCTAATAATCCTTGGCGAAGAAGACTTTATCCCCATCAAAGAAGAAGTCTACCAAGTTAAAATGAAAAACCAAGGGCCTCTGGTTACAGTGGTCCCTGGCCCCCAAGGCTATAAAGAAGAGAACTTTGTTATAGGCGCCATTCAAGAGGCAATGGGCCTATCCATGGATTAGGTGATAATTTGAATCAGACAGACAATAAGATAAAGCTATTTGAAGACATTGTGTACGGTTCAAGGTACCGTGTGTCTCAAGGCAAAGAAAGAAGGCTAGAAAAAGAAAATAAGAAAACCTATGAAGATAGGGGAAAAAGCATAGCAAAAAGAGGCGATGAAATCGTCAGGAGAAGGGTTGAACTGGCTAAAAGACGTGGATATGACCAAATGTCCATAGCTTTAGAAGAAAGGCAGGTTCTGGTCTTAGAGAAAATAGATTCTCTAACCAGAGATCTTATCGAAGAACTAAAGGCAGAAGCAGCCAAATACACCCAGACTCCAGCCTATAAAAAATCCTTAGTTGCTTCGGTAACCGAGAGCTTTGCCGACTTAGAACCAGGAGCCTACAAGCTAGGCATGATCCAAAAAGACCTGGATTTTTCCTTGGAGAAAATCCAAAGCCAGCTTGAGCCCAAAGACTTTCAGATAGAAGCCTGGCCCCTAGGCCAACATATTATCGGAGGTCACATCATTTCCGACTCGGCCGGCACCTACAACATAAAGAGAGATATAGGGACCTTAATCGACGAAAAGAAATACGAAATTGGAAAATTAATAAATAATAAACTAGTAGAGGGGGCATAAGATGAAGAAAACCGGAATAATTGAAGAAGTTTCTGGGCCAGTAATTATCGGCAAGGACATGGCCTCCTTTACCATGAGAGAAATGGTCCAGGTTGGAAAACAGAGGCTAATTGGAGAGGTAATCTCCATAGAAAACGGCCTAGGGACAGTCCAGGTCTATGAGGAAACCGAAGGCTTAAAAAGAGATGAGGAAATTATCCCAACAGATAAGCCCTTGTCAGTAAGACTAGGCCCTGGCCTCCTAGGCAATATGTTCGATGGAATCCAAAGGCCCTTAGCTAAGATTGAAGAAGAATACGGAGCCTTTATACCCGACGGCATAGGCTTAGAAAACCTAGATTTAGAAAAAAAGTGGGAGTTAAAACTCCAAGTCCAGCTAGGGGACCAACTAAGGCCTGGCCAAATCCTTGGAGAAGTTGACGAAAGTTCTATAATTACCCACAGGATAATGGTACCACCCTATGTTTCGGGAAAGGTGGTGGAGATAGTCGAAGATGGATTCTACACCATTGAGGAAACCATCCTAGTCCTAGAAGATAACCAGGGAGAAAAACACCAGGTTAGCATGAGCCAAGAATGGCCAGTTAGAAGGCCTAGGCCAGTTTCCAACTTCTTAGACCCAGACACTCTCCTGGTCACAGGCCAGAGAGTTTTTGATGTCTTCTTCCCTATAGTTAAAGGCGGAGCAGTGGCCATACCAGGATCCTTCGGTACTGGAAAGACCATGACCCAGCACCAGATAGCCAGATATTGTGACGCAGATATTATCGTCTATATTGGCTGTGGAGAGAGGGGTAACGAGATGACAGACGTCCTCAGAGAATTCCCAAGCCTAATCGACCCAAACACAGGAAAACCACTAATGGACAGGACAATCCTAATTGCTAACACGTCAAATATGCCGGTAGCTGCAAGAGAGGCTTCAATATACACAGGTATAACAATTGCCGAATACTTTAGGGACCAAGGCTACCACGTAGCTATGATGGCCGATTCAACCTCAAGATGGGCCGAAGCCCTAAGGGAAATTTCAGGTAGGCTTGAGGAAATGCCGGCAGAGGAAGGTTACCCAGCCTATCTGCCGTCTAGGATTGCAGCCTTCTACGAGAGGTGTGGCTTTGCCAACACCCTTTCTGGAAAAGAAGGTTCGGTAACCACCATTGGTGCTGTATCACCGGCAGGTGGAGACTTTTCAGAGCCAGTGACGGAAAACACCAAGAGATTCGTCTCTGCCTTCCTGGCCCTAGACAGAGACCTGGCCTACTCCCGTCACTACCCAGCTATCAACTGGATTGACTCCTACTCCGACTACACCTCTTCCCTAGATGACTACTACACAGCTAACCTAGAGGGAGACCTGGCTAGCCTGAGAGATGAATTCCTAAGACTTCTCCACAGCGAAGAAGCCCTTCAGGAAATAGTCATGTTAGTTGGAGAAGACGTGCTCCCAGATGATGAAAGGTGGCTCTTGGAAATCTGCCGAATTCTCAAGGTAGGTTTCCTCCAGCAAAACGCCTTCCACCACCTGGACACATATGTTCCCTTAGACAAGCAGTATAGAATGCTTGAAACCATTCACACCCTCTACCACTCAGGACTAGAGGCCATTAGAGATGGGATAGCCCTAAGGGAAGTGAGAAATCCAGAGTTGATTTCCCAGGTTGTGTCTATGAAATACGACATTGAAAATCAAGACATTCATAGCTTTGTCATCTTAGGCAATAAAATCCAAAACTACTACAAGGACCTAATTAGAAAATTTGGTGATAAGAAATGAGAAAAGAGTATTTAAAATTAGACAAGGTAGAAGGTTCTATCATCGAGCTTTCTGGCCTTCACAGAGTTTCCTACGGAGAGATTGTAAGCATAGTCAATAAGGACACTAGAGAAGAACTCTTAGGTAGGGTTATGGCCATTAAAGGCGACTCAGCCACAGTTCAGATCTTCGGAGACTCAATGGGCATATCTACAACCAACACTAGCTTGGTTTTTGAAGGCAAGCCCTTTGAGATTCCCCTATCTAAGTCAATCCTAGGTAGAACCTTCAACGGTATCGGCCAAGCTATAGACAAGGGCGGTCCAATCTACTCAGATAACTTTTACAATATTAATGGAAGGCCTCTAAACCCAGTAGCCAGAGAGTACCCCCAGGACTTTATCCAAACTGGTGTCTCCTCTATCGACGCCCTAACTACCCTGATTAGGGGACAAAAACTCCCTATCTTCTCAGGCTCGGGCATGCCCCACAACCAGTTAGCCGCTCAAATAGTCAGGCAGGCAGGCCTGTCAGACCAGGACGAAGATTTTTACATCGTCTTTGCAGCCATGGGAGTAAGAAGGGACGAGGCGGCATTTTTCAAAGAAACCTTTATGAGTGCGGGAGTCTCAGACCGAGTAACCATGTACCTAAACCTGGCTGACGACCCGATAATGGAGAGGATAATGACGCCTAAGTGTGCATTGACGGCTGCCGAATACTTGGCCTTTGAAGAAGGAGGCCACATCCTAGTCATTATGACCGACATGACCTCCTATGGAGAGTCCTTGAGAGAAGTTTCCTCCCTCCTAGACGAAGTACCCTCTAGAAAAGGCTATCCAGGCTATCTCTACTCAGACCTAGCCTCTATCTACGAAAGGGCAGGGATAATGGAAGAAAGCCCAGGTTCGGTAACCTTGATACCAATCCTATCCATGCCAGGTGACGATATTACCCACCCTATCCCAGACCTAACAGGCTATATTACAGAAGGTCAGATAGTGCTTTCTAGGGAACTCCTAGGCAAGGACATAGACCCACCTATCGACATCCTCCCCTCCCTTTCCAGGCTGATGAAGGACGGAATCGGAGAAGGCTTTACCAGAGAGGACCATCCTGATCTGTCAGCCCAGCTCTTTGCCTCCTACTCTACGGTAATGGACGTTAGAGCCCTGTCCCAAATAG